>NZ_CALVBG010000001.1 GCF_944325745.1 uncultured Faecalicoccus sp.
CGGGTGCTTTTATTTTATTATAAAAGGGTAAAAGAACCGAATGGTAAATAATAGAATATATTTACAGTTATGTTGTATAACGACACATCAAAGGATGACAACTATACAATTAAATGCCATTTACTTCGCATAATGTATATTATGTAATTTATATGATTCTTAAAATAAGCTGTAAAATACATGAATTCATATAGAGATATGTGATCGATAATTCGTATTAATCTATAATTCTTATATATTTAATCCCTATACAGTTTATTCTCTATTTATTTTCAATATGATTACTTTGTTCAGATCTTTTGTGTTTCTCTGATTTGCATTTATATGTATAAGTATCCATAAAAGTGATTCTCGATGCATTTCAGAGGATCTCCATAAATCGATTGATTTAAAAAAAGCATCACAAGAGATGCTTTTAGTCTGAATATGAAACTTCCATGGAATGTGTGATTCCAAAAGCTCTGGATACTAAATCTAGATCAAAACAATCTTTGGTTCCGCTTTTATAATTGATGGCAGCATTCTCAAATGTAAATCCCACATTACAATCTATGGATTGTTCAGGATCTAAATATTCAACAATGTACCCATAGGCTTGACCTGTAATCTCAGATGTTTTAGGTTCTAAACTATTTTTAGTAAAATCAATCTTTTTGATTTGATCTTCATTCATTTTAGAAAAATCACCTAATGATTCAAATTCAGCGAGGTCTAATCCTTTTAAAGTTGCTTGCGGTTCAAAATAAGGAACCGTTATTTGTTGTTCTGTTTTATTCGTGTACGTAATTATAAAATTAGACAATGTTGTTGTTCCATTTTCGAAAGTGGCATCGCACTGACTTGCATCAATATCAATTTTTAGAGCTTTGTCTTCATAAATTGTGAATTTAAGCTTATCCGATTCTTGAATATCGTGATTATCTGCTTTTCGGATATCAACACTTTCAAATGATACAAACTCATCTAAACCATTAAAGTAAAATCCCATATCTTCTTGATTTGAATTTGGGAATCCAATATATCCATAGATATATGCAGTTTGTTCTGGCAATACTGTCGAAATTGGCATGGATTCATGTTCATCAATCGGATTGATCTTATCATTTCCTTGGTCAGTGATCGAATAGATGACTTCATCTGTTGTATATGTTTCTTTTGAATCATTTGCAATCTTTGCCATATAGTAGTAATAGATCGAATTACTTTCGTCGTTTGTAATCGTCATAACATCCATTAATTCAAAGCTAACATCATCTGCAATCTCGATAGTCGGTTCTTTGGGTGTGCATCCGACAAAAACAAAACAACAAAATATAGCGCAAATGAATGAAATCATTTTTTTCATTTTATCTTCCATCCTTACTTATTTGACTTGAAAACGTTGTAATAAGACTTCCCTTGCTTTAGTTTCAAAAGGATTGTCAATAGGATCTAAATCAGAATACGAAAAAGATCGATTTCTTTTCTGCAAAGCTTTGGTAATGACAAAATCTGCAACTTCCGGATTTTTCGGTAATAAAGGTCCGTGCAGATATGTTCCCAAAATCTTTCCATCATAATATCCTTCATAGCCTGCATCAAAAGAATTTCCGCATCCTCTCAAGACTTTTCCCAAAGGAGAGTTCACATTCCTTGTTTGCCCGCCATGATTCTCAAAGCCGATGATCTTGGTCTCTAAATCATCTAATTTTGCATCAATAACAATATTGCCAATGCATCGTTTCCCTTGCTCTCCAGTATCCGTAAAATAGGGGTAAAATCCTAATCCGTTGATTTTTGATCCATCGGCAGCGATATAATATTGGCCAAATAATTGATATCCGCCGCAAATTAAGAGAATAAATGTATTTTCGTCCATGGCTTTTTGAAGATTGTCTTTTCTTGATAATAAGTCAGGAATCAAGCTGATCTGTTCTTTATCAGCGCCGCCTCCCAAGAAAATCAGATCATAAGTAGAGAGGTCTTTCTCTTCCTGGATCCCGCAAGTATCTAAGTTAAATTCAATGCCACGATCCTCGCATCTCTTTTTTAAGACCATCATATTCCCTTTATCACCATAAAGATCCATGATATCATGATACATCCAACATACATTTATGGAGTAATTCATAGACCCATCTCCTTTACAATAGTGCTTCTAGTAGGATACAGTGCCGTATATGTTGCGATGACATATGTTTTTAGCCTTGGTTTGAATGATGCTTGAAGGGCTTTGTCCAACGCTTCTACAACTTCAATATCTCCCTTATAGTTTTCATAATAAATACGCAAGGCCATATCATAGGCTCTGGTTCCGGTACATACGACTTTTTTTGTGGAATCTTTGCATATTTTCTCAAAGAAAGTATCATAGATCCAGCTGACATCCGTACCATCTTGTTCATGATCATTTAAGACAATACAGACAACTTTATCCTCATTGTCTTTATCTATGACTTTCATGACCTCATTGGCCCCTGTCGGATTTTTGACAAGATTCAAGATGCATTGAAGTCCATCTTTAGTAAAATGCTCATTGCGTCCTAAAGGTTGAGGAGCATTTTTGAAGACTTGGATCGCTGCATCAAGATCAAGCTGAAAGACTTCTTTTACCGCTAGAACGGCAGCGCAATTATACATGGAATACATTCCTTCATATGGAGATTGAATTTGTTTTCCCTGGTAATAAAATGTTTCCTTTTCCAAATCAATGTTTTGTAATGGATATTTGATTTCCGGTGTTTTAAAATCACAGTTCGTACAAGAAAAAGAGCCAATATGTGAATACTGATAATAATCGTAACGTAATTTATGACCACATACTGGGCAAAACTTCCCTTCACTGGCTTCGTTGGTCTTGGATTGAGAATATTGATTTTGATCAAGGCCAAAATAAGTACAATGTGCTTTAGGCGCTTTTAAAGAAAGGCGTACAACATTTGGATCATTTCCATTTAAAATCAATTCGCCTGAATAATCTGGCAATACATTTTCAATGGATTCGATCAATTGTTCCATTTCACGAGCACGATCTAATTGATCGCGAAAAAAATTATTGACCACAAAAGCTTTTACAGGAAGATAAGGTAAAATATGTCGAACATTGAGTTCGTCGACTTCCAAGACACAAACAGAACCTTTGATCGTTCCCGATAAGGATGAATTCTTTAATAATGCGGTGGTGATTCCCGCTTTCAAATTATCCCCTTTTCGATTGGTTACGACATGGTAGCCAGCGTTTTGAAAAAGATCAGCAATCATATTTGCCGTACTGGTTTTTCCGTTTGTTCCAGTAACCAGAATGACCGGCCCCTTAAAATGAAGCTTAGAAAGAATATTCGAATCCAGTTTCAGGCCAATCGAACCTGGCATCGAACCTCCCCGTCCGATGATCTTCAATAAACTGGCGCTTACTTTTGTTGCGAGTATAGAAAGAGTTTTCATAAAATTCACTCCTTAGGCTTCATTATACCTTATGAAAACAACTGAATCAATTTCAAGAAGGTTTCACATTGAATTGCTTCTATAGCTAAAGTATAATGATACTGTTATGGGAGGAATTTAGACATGAAACAAATGGACATGATTTATGAAGGTAAAGCAAAAAAGGTGTATGCAACCGATGATCCTAATTATGTGATCGTCGATTACAAAGATGATGCCACTGCTTTTAACGGGCAGAAAAAAGGTACGATCGTAGGAAAAGGTGCCATCAACAACCGCATGACGAACTATTTGATGAAGGTATTAGAAACAAAAGGTGTTCCAACACATTTTGAGGAAGAAATCGATGATCGCCGGACTGTTGTTAAAAAAGTGGATATCATTCCCTTGGAAGTCATTATCCGCAATAAAGCAGCTGGAAGTTTTTCAAAACGTTTAGGGATTGCGGAAGGTACGGAATTAAAATGCTCTACTTTAGAATTTAGTTATAAAGATGATGATTTAGGAGATCCACTGATCAATTCTTATATGGCTAGAGCCATTGGAGCTGCTACGCAAGAAGAAATCGATACAATCACGAAATATGCATTTACTGTTAATGAAGTTTTAAAAGAATTCTTTGCAGGAATTGGTATTGAATTGATTGATTTTAAACTTGAATTTGGAAAAACTTCAGATGGTACGATTGTATTAGCCGATGAAATCAGTCCAGATACATGTCGTTACTGGGATATCAAAACTGGAAAACACTTAGATAAAGATACGTTCCGTCGCGATCTGGGTGATCCAGAAGGTGCTTATCAGGAAGTCTTCAGACGAATGGGATTTGGTGAATAGTGATGAACGAATACTATCAGTCTCCCCTGTCTCAACGTTATGCTTCCAAAGAGATGCAGGCATTGTTTTCAAACGATAAAAAATTCAAAACTTGGAGAAGACTGTGGATCGCATTAGCACAGAGTGAACAAGAATTGGGTTTGGATATCACCGATGAACAAATCGAAGAATTGATTGCTCATAAGGACGAGATCAACTACGACGTTGCCAAGGAACGAGAAAAAATCGTTCGACATGATGTAATGTCGCATGTCTATGCTTACGGACAACAGTGTCCTAAAGCGAAAGGCATCATTCATCTGGGAGCCACTTCCTGCTATGTCGGAGATAATACCGATCTGATCATTATGCATGAAGCGCTGGAACTGGTACAAAAGAAAATCGTCAACGTTTTGGCTAAATTGAAAGACTTTGCACTGCAATATAAGGACATGCCTTGTCTGGCTTTTACACATTTTCAGCCTGCTCAGCCAACGACAGTAGGAAAACGAGCCAGTTTATGGGCCCAGGATCTCTATTTAGATTATTTAGAGATTGAACATCTATTGGCAAACAAAAAATTGCTCGGATGTAAAGGAACAACTGGAACGCAAGCCAGCTTTATGGAATTGTTTGAAGGCGATACCGATAAGGTCAAAGCACTGGATCAAAAGATTTGTGAAAAAATGGGATATCAATCCTACTTCCCTGTTTCCGGTCAAACTTACACCAGAAAGTATGACACTATGGTTTTACATACTTTGGTGGGAATTGCTCAAAGTGCCCACAAGTTCTCAAATGATATTCGTCTGCTTCAACATATGAAAGAAGTGGAAGAACCATTTGAAAAAGGCCAAATTGGTTCAAGTGCCATGGCTTATAAACGTAATCCGATGCGTTCGGAACGAATTGCCGCATTGTGTAACTATGTGATCTGTGATGCCTTGAACCCGGCAATCACTGCCAGCACGCAATGGTTTGAAAGAACACTGGATGATTCTGCCAACAAACGCATCAGTGTTGCCGAAGCTTTCCTGGCTATCGATGGTATTTTGGATCTGTATTTGAATATTACCGATGGCTTGGTTGTATATCCAAAAGTGATAGAAGCCGATCTTCAAAAGGAACTCCCTTTTATGGCCACAGAAAACATCATGATGGATGCGGTAAAAGCCGGCAAGGACCGACAGGAACTTCATGAACTGATTCGCCAGCATTCTATGGCTGCCGGAAGAGTTGTCAAAGAAGAAGGTAAACCAAACGATTTGATCGATCGCATCGCCAATGATGAAAATTTTGGTATGACCAAAGAACAGATCTTAAATATCATGGATCCGATTCAATTTGTTGGCCGTTCGGTTCAACAGACGGAAGAATTCTTCCAAGATTATATTGATCCTGTTTTATCAAAAGAAAAAGACGCTTTAGGTTTACACGCTGAAATCAACGTGTAAAAAGACCTAGCGTCTTTTTTTCATGATTCGATCTTTGGGATAGAGTATGAATTTAAGCGACGATGCACTTCACGATAAGATGGCATCCACTTCTCAACTTCTCTATAAAACTCTTTTTGATGATTTCGAATACGAGTGTGACAAAGTTCGTGAATCAGGATTGCATCAATACATTCCTGATCTGTAAAGATCAAATTCATATTCAAGCGAATACAATGCGTTTTAGGATGATAGCTTCCCCACTTAGTTTTATAGAAGCCTAGTTTCAATTGAATATCCGATATTTGCATCCATCTTGAAATCTCTTGAAAACGAGAAAAAAGATAGTCTTTTGTCAGTTTAATCAAGAAAGATTGAAAGATCTTTTGATCTTTTGGGATCCAAATTTGATGCCCTTTTACATCGATTCTATCTGGTGTAAAAATAATTTCAAACGGTTGTCCAAGAATGAAAATGGTATCTCCGCTCTTCAAATGAGATTCCGACTTTTGCAGTTTTGTTTGTATCCATGCTTGATTGTTTTCTACAAACTTTTTGATTTGCTTATCAGAAGTCCATAAAGGCGCTGTAACAACAATTTTTCCTTCTTTGACTCTGAGATACATCCGCTTGTTATTTTTGCGAATTACAACTATTTCTGACATTCCAGCTGTAAATCATCACACAAACTAGAAACAGTATCAGAAATCAAGGATTCCACGATATCTTTTTGGTTGTCATTGTATTCTGCATACTGATTGATGTCGCGAATCAGATCTAGCATAGGCAATGTGCAATAGATCTTTGTTTCATTTTCTTTAACGAACGAATCTAGATCACTTGTCTCATAAAAGTCAATTTTCTCCTGACAGTTAGGGCATTCCAAATAAGCCATATTTTCAATAACACCATAAACTTCGATATTCATTTGATGACACATATGGATCGCTTTGGAAACAATCATCGAAACCATCGGTTGCGGTGTGGATACCATCACGACACCGCTGACAGGCAATGACTGCATGATTGTCAAGGCTACATCCCCTGTTCCTGGAGGCATATCGATCAATAAAACATCTAAGTCTCCCCAAATCACATCTGTATAAAATTGCTTAACGACACCGGCGATGATCGGCCCTCTCCAGATGACAGGGTCGCTTTCATTTTTCATCATGAAATTTAAAGACATGATCTTGATATGATCTTCTGTTTCAATTGGGATAATGAAATTTTCTTTAGTCGCATACGCCTGCTCATGCTCTGCCGCAAATAAACGCGGAATGCTGGGACCTGTGATATCGGCATCCATGATACCGACTTTGAGACCTTTCTTTGCCAAGGATTTAGCTAACATAACGGTAATGGTCGATTTCCCTACACCGCCTTTTCCGGACATCACGGCAACAATTTTTTTAATGTGGTTATTGGGATTATTTTCAATTTGGCAGGATGATTGATCCTTTCCACAAGATCCTTGATTAGGACATCCTTCACATGACATAGTATTATTCCTCCTTTGATTCCTCTAGAAAATTAAAATACTGATCATAAGCTTTTGTCAATCTTTCGTTTTGAATATGCGTATAGATCTGTGTCGTTTGAATATCGGCATGACCTAACAGCTCCTGTACGACACGAAGGTCAGCATCGCCTTCCAAAAGATGAGTGGCGAAGCTATGGCGCAGACTGTGCGCTGAAATACGCGGATCTAACTGACATTCTTCAACTTTTCTCTTGATGAGTTGATGCACGTATTGTCTGGTTAAACGTCTTCCAAAACGATTGATAAAAAAATAAGGGGTACTTTTACGGAGCCATTGTGACCGTACCAGTTCCTGATAGTGTTTCATCTGCTGGATACAGCTTGAAGCTATGGGAACGATCCGTTCTTTATCCCCTTTTCCATGGACTTTGAGAATATGTTCCTGAAGACGAATCTGAACCGTTTTTAACTCACATAATTCACTGACTCGCAAACCGCACGTATACAATACCTCTAAGATCGTTTTTTCATAAATGGATTGATCACTTTGATCAAACGAGTCAAATAATCTTTGGATCTCAGCCTGTGTACAATAAGTCGGTAAATGTTTCTGTTTCTTGACTCCATGAACACTAAAAGCTGGATTTTGAATTTGCGGATGATTGGCAGAAGTAAATTCATGAAATCCATGAATACTGGAAAGCATACGATTGGCGCTGCTGGGCGCATGACTATCCAAATAAAACATCAAAAAATCTTCAACATCTCCCAACGTGATGGATTCCATTTTTTGAATCCCTTTCTCTTGAAGGTATTCTATATACGTTTTAAGATCTCGTCGGTAGCTGTTGAATGTATTGTTGGATCGATTTTCAACCACCCTAATTTCTAATAAATAATCATTGAAAGCTTCTGAAAGTTCCATGGTTTTATTCTATCACCGAATAATGATCGGTTGAAGCACTTTGCAATCGCAATTCGATTCCTTGATAGCTTCAATCAATACAGATTTCACAACATTTTGATCATAAGCAAATTGCAGCGTTTTGATCTGCATATGATGTTGATAAAGATTCTTGGCTATTTCGTTAAGACGATTAGGTCGATGGACGAAATAAAACCGTCCATTCGATTTTAACAGCCGCGAAACACACGAGATCAATTGTTGTAGAGTCAGATTGATCTCAATTCGTCCAAGCTGCCTTAAATCCATTTTAGTTTGTTCGTGTGTGCTTTGGATTGGAAAATAAGGCGGGTTTGAAATAATGACATCAAACGGCTCGTCTTTAAAGTCCAGGATCGAAGAGTGTACGATTCGAACGGGATGTTTAAAAGATGAAGCATTCTTTCTTGCCACTTCACAAGGTTCTTGTAAAATCTCAACCCCTACTAATTCTTTTACCTCTTGGCGATCGCAAATACTCAATAGAGCTGCGTTGTTACAGCCGACATCTAAAACGCGTTCCCCTTGTTTGATCTTCATAAAGTTCGCTAACAATTTAGAGTCCGTATTAAAATGAAAATGTTCAGGATGCTGATAGATTTGATTGTCAGGATCTATAAAATAATCTAATTGTAATTTACTCATTTCGATTCTCTTTCTTTAAAAGATCACTTGCCTTGAAAAAAGCTTTTTCCTGAAGTTGGCGATTCAATGTATCCAGAATTCTTTCGGTATCAGGGACTACTTCTTCAAAGATCGTTGGTTGCTGATGAACTTGCTCCTGATTTTTGATGGAACCCATATGGATCCCGATGTGACGATAGCCAATCGGTTCAAAATAAGTCTCTACTAAATTCTGTATTGCTTGATCCATGACAGGAAAACTGTTTGTATAAGTCCCTAGATTGGCAGAGCGTACAATGTTATGAAATTCAGTATCGCGTAATGACAAAGAAATCAGCTGTCCCATTTGCCCGTCGCGAATCATCTTTTGACTGAGTTCTTTTGTCAATAAACGCGCCTGATTAAGAACCTCATCCATAGTATAGAAATCACGCTCAAAAGTTCGCGATAAAGAAATACTCTTGCGAGAGCTGGACACCTCTAATTGATCAGAGCTCTTCCCGTGAACTTTCATCCATAACGCGTAGCCATTTTTCCCAAGAGCTTTAAAGATAAATTCTTTATTTTGATCATCCGCAAAATCACCGATCGTCAATATTCCCTTTTCTTTTAATAAGGGGATCGTCTTCTTCCCTAATCCAACGATTGCCTCTACAGGGAGCGGATATAATTTTGTCGGGATCTCTGATTTTCTAAGTACAGTGATGCCTTTTGGCTTTCGCATATCGGAAGCCATTTTGGCTAAAAATTTAGTCGGTGCGACGCCAATCGATACATTTAATCGGAGCTGATCGTAAAGATCATCTTGAATCTGAAAAGCTAGATCTAACGGACGTTTATACCGTTTGATAGTTTCTGTGACATCCATAAAGCCTTCATCGATACTGCACGGTTCGACCAAAGGAGTGTATTTTCTCAGAAGGTCAAAAAATTGAGAACTGACAGAGCGATAATAGGCGTAATCTCCTTGCACGATGACTAAGTCCGGGCATTTTTTCAAAGCCTCATACACCGGCATGGCCGAGTGCACCCCATATTCACGCGCGATGTAATTAGCAGTTGATAAAACACCACGTTTGGACAATGACCCGACGGCGACGGGTTTGGTCTTCAGAGAAGGATCTTTCAGCTCTTCGCAAGAAGCATAAAAGGCATTCAGATCCACATGAAATATAACTCTAGCCATGAATCTTTCCCTGGATCCTGTTCTTTAGATCTTGAGCCGCTTTGCGGGATGCTTCAGAGACGCCGCCGCTGGCCATCGTAGCCAATTCATCGATACATTGATCTGCATCTAACAAAACCACCTTGGTCGTCGTTTCATTCTCATCCGATGTTTTGATCACCGTATAGTGATCTTGTGCCCAGGCTGCTACACTGGCCAAATGTGTGATACATAATACTTGATATTTTTTCGAAAGAAATCGCATCTTTTCGCCCATTTTAAGAGCGACTTTACCGCTGACTCCCGTATCGATCTCATCAAAGATCAAAGTTTCAGTATAGGACTCTGTTTGAAAAACAACTTTCAGAGCAAACATCAAACGAGATAATTCTCCTCCGGATGCGGATTGTTTCAATGGTGAAAACGCCTGTCCAGGATTCATCGAAACAAGAAATTCAATTTGATCTGTGCCGTTAGCAGAATAAGGCTTGGAAGTACAACTTACTTTAAATCGGGCATGTTCCAACATCAAATCTTTAAAGTGAGTTTCCAAGGCTGAAGACAAGGAATCAAATGATTGTTTTCGCTTGTTTGACAAAGTTTGTGCAAGAGTCAGATATTGTTTTTCTTTAGTATTTAAATCCTTTTTTAGCTTTTCCAATAGATCTTCACGATGCAGGATCGCATCGATTTGATGCATCATTTCTTCTTTTCGCTGAACCATCGCATCTAAGGAGCCTCCATATTTACGGATCGCTTTTTTAAGTTTAAATTTTTTATCTTGAAGTTCATCTAATTGCTCGACACTTTGTAACAGATCTTCTTTGCGCTTTTCAATTTCGTCTTTCAATTCATCGAAAGCGTAATAAGTATCTTGGATCCATGAAGACTTTTCTTGGAGATTGCTATCATCTTGTAGATTTTTTCCTAATGAATAGAGGTTATCTAAAATTCCATTTTCCTGATTCAACAGCTGTAAACTTGCATAGAGTGAATCAATGGATCGCTGCGCATGAGAAGCTTCTTCAATTTGTTGATCGAGTTGATCAAATTCCTCTGGTGTCATGTAGAGTTCATCAATTTCATTACATTGTTCCGTTAAAAGATCCAATTGGTCAATATTTAACTCTTCTCCTTCGACTTTTTGATACAAAGTATATGCATCATCATAGGCGTAAAAGGCATCATTGACTTGATGACGCAATTCCAGAGCATCTGCATATTGGTCCAGCAGATCCATCTGGATTCGCGGATCCATCAAAGTATAGGTGTCCATTTGAGAATGAACATCGATCAATTTGGAACAAAGCTGTTTCACAAAGCTTAAGGTTGTTGCTTGTTGATTGATTCGAATGGAGCTCTTTTGGTTCGATTGAATGATTCTTTGAATAATCAGCTGATCTTCAATAAAAAATCCATTCTCTTCCAATTCTTTGACGATCGAATCATCCGGAAGAGTTAACACCATTTGTAAGATACAGCGATCTTTCCCTTTTCGAACGATGTTTCCTTGGATTCGTTCTCCCATTAAATAGCCGATGGCATCAATCAATAAACTTTTTCCCGCTCCCGTTTCTCCGGTAATGACAGACATGCCTTTTGAAAAATCAATCATGGCTGAATCAAATAAAATATAGTCTTTGACATATAACTGTTCAATCACGATAGACCCCTCCTTTTGTCTGCATACAGCATGAATTCCTGATTCCCGCTTCGTCCTTTTATCGGACATTCAGTAATCTGTATTTTTTCATAATATTGAAACATGAAATGTTGAATATCTGTTAAGATCGCCTCTTGAATCTTCTTATTTTTTAATACCCCTTTGGCATTTAAATACTGAGGACCACATTCAAACTGAGGCTTGATCAAGATGGCACAATGACGGATTTCCATTTGATCCAAAACGGGTTTTAAGATTGTTTTGCATGAAATAAAGCTGACATCCATGCATAAAAAATCAATGGAATCTTCAAACCAACGAGGTTCAATATAGCGACCGTTTCGACCTTCCATTTTGATCACACGATGATCTGCCTCCAGAATTGGATCCAGTTGGAAATGTCCCACATCTAAACTATATACTTTTGATGCATTCCATTCCAAACAGACTTGAGTAAATCCGCCCGTGCTGGCTCCTACATCTAGAACAATCTGATGATCTAAACGCACTTGATTTTCTTCCAGGCACGCTTTGAGTTTATAAGCTCCTCGAGAGACATATGTGTCCTTAAGATCCACTTCAATTTGATCTTCCGGGTCAACTAAAGTACTCGGTTTGCGTATTGTTTTTCCATTGACTTTAACTTTTCCCTCTTTGATCAGGTCTTGTGCTTTAGCTCTGGAAGAAACTTCATCAGCGAGTAAGATATCCAATCTATTTTTGGTCATGATTCTCGATTTCCTCAAACAAACTTTCAAGATCAATATGCTCTTTTTTGCGAAGAGAACGAATCGGACCATGTTGTACATAGTGGTCGCCGATACCAAGAATATGGATATTCTCTTCGATTCCATTTTTAAACTCTAAAATCGCACTTGATAAACCGCCGATACGAACATCTGTTTCGTAAACATAAATAGGAAGATTCAAGGCAAATAACTCTTTACACATTTCCTGGTCGATTGGTTTAAAAAAGCGGGCATTGACTACGATCATAGATAAATTATTTTCCTGGATCGTATGAATGATACGATCCACATCTGGACCATAACTGATAATGATTGCTTTGGGATCCGAGCCTATATCAAAGCGCTGCCAGGATCCGACAGGAATCAAATGAAATTCCATGTTGTCATTCACAACCGCCTGTCCTCTCGGGTATCGTATACAGAATGGATGTCTTGTAGAAAATGCCGTATATAAAAGGTCGTATGCTTCCTGTGCATCTTTTGGCTGCGACAGGATCAAATTCGGAATAGATCGTAAAAAAGAAATATCAAAAACGCCTTGATGCGTTTCGCCGTCGTCTCCCACTAAGCCTGCACGGTCAATCCCTACAACCACCGGAAGATCCATTCTTCCCAAGTCGTGATTCATTTGATCATAAGCCCGTTGAAGAAAGGATGAATATACACTCACAAAAGGACGAAGGCCGCCTAAAGCCATCGCTCCGGCCATTGTGATTGCATGCTCTTCTGCGATCCCGCAATCAAAAAAGCGCTGAGGATAGAGTTTGGCAAACTTGAGCAGTTTGCTTCCCTGGGCCATGGCTGGTGTGATCGCGACGATATCTTTATTGGACTTTGCCAAATCGATCAAAGCATCGCTGATGATGCTTGACCATGTCTTTTCATTGACCGGCAATTTCATCAGTGGCTGTCCGGTTTTAATGTTAAACGGAGAAACACCATGCCACTGGCCGATTTTATCTTGCTCGGCATAGCGATAGCCCTTCCCTTTTTTTGTTCTTACATGGACTACGATAGGCCCGTCATGCTCTTTGGCCGCTTCGAACACTTTGATCAAAGCAGGGATGTTATGTCCATCCACCGGACCTAAATAGTCTAAGTTGAATTCCTGGAACAATGGAGCATCAATCAAGCCCGATTTGATCCGATCGCGAATCGTAGAGAAAACTTTCAAAGTCTCATCGCCCATTTTATTATGAGGAAGAGTGACTTTGATATCATTTTTCACCGAACGATACAAGTGGCTTGATCGGATAGAGGTGATACGTTTTTCAACACCGCCGCGATTTTTCGAGATCGACATCGCATTGTCATTGAAAATGATGATCATTTTTCTTTTTTGGGCACCAATATCATTGAGTGCTTCTAAGCTCATACCACCGGCCAAAGCTCCATCTCCAATGACGGCAATGACTTCATAGTCTTCATTTTGTACATCTCTTGCGATCGCATAACCAAGAGCTGCACTTAACGAGGTAGAAGAATGTCCTGCTTCCCAACAATCATGAGGACTTTCTGAGCGTTTTTGGTAACCAGATAATCCATTTAGTTTTCGCAAAGTACCAAATTGTGTTGAACGTCCCGTTAAGATCTTATGCACATAGGATTGATGACCCACGTCAAAAATCATTTTATCTTTTGGTGAAGAAAAGACATAATGCATAGCGATTGTCGTCTCAACGATACCAAGATTACTGGAAAGATGCCCCCCTGTTTTTGAAATGGTCTGAATCAAAAAAAGGCGAATATCTTGTGCAAGTTCATCAAGTTGTTTCATGGAAAGTTTTTTTATCTGTGAAGGATCTTTGATATCGTATATCTGCATAATACTTCTCCTATCAATACTGTCGTTGAATCAAATAGTTCAAGATTTCTTGGAAAGAATCATGCTTTCCGGGAATCCGATTCAACCGATCCGTAATCTCCTGTTCTAGATCTTCAACCAGTTTGTTTGCTTTTTCAAGACCTAAAAGAGAGACGGCCGTTGCTTTATCATTTTTTTCATCACTGGTTGATTTCCCTAAAATCTCGCTGGTTTGCGTTTGATCTAAAATATCATCCTGGATTTGAAACTGAATGCCTAATAAAATTCCAATTTCATTCCATTCCGTTATATATTGTTCTTGTTGATTCAAAATACAGGCACACCGCATCGGTAAACTTAACAACATGCCGGTTTTGTAGATTTCAATTCGTTTTAAATCATCGAAGGTTGTCAGAGGATGATTTTCAGCCTGGATATCAAGATCTTGCCCTAAGATCATTCCGTTGATCCCGGCACAATCACTTAAAGATTTCACCAGCTTAACTTTTTGAAGATCTGAAGCATCTGATTCCAGAACGATTTCAAAGGCTTTGGTCAATAAAGCATCTCCCGCAAGGACGGCCGTTGCTTCTGTGAAAGCTTTGTGACACGTAGGATGGCCGCGGCGAAGATCATCATCATCCATGCAGGGAAGATCATCGTGGATCAATGAATAAGTATGGATCATTTCAATGGCTCCGGCACATGAAAATCCACAATGAGGATCCATTCCTGCATCCTGCAAAAGCGCCAGTAAGATCATCGGACGAATTCTCTTGCCCCCATTCATCAAGGAATATTCCATGGCATCTCTTGTTTTGCTTGGAATATCTTTACGAAGAGTGCTCTGGAGAAATTCTTCAAACTCATTTTTCAATGTCATCACTTGTTTCCTCCTGAACTTCCATTAACTGATTGACTTTCGTTTCGAAAGCTTCTAACTGCTTGGAACACTGCTTTGACAATTTTAATCCCTCTTCGAATAGATCCATCGCCGTCTCTAATTCAAGATCCTGGTCATTGAGCTGGTTGACGATCTCATCCAGACGTTTCATTGCTTCCTGGAATTTTAGTTGTTTTTCAGCCATGTTTTTTCCTCCTTCGATAGAACAAGTGCATCAAATGATCCTTTCTCCAAAACTACTTTGACAGGATCGTTGATTTCTAATTCTTTGATATCATGTACTGGTTTTCCCTCTTTTAAAGCGACGCTATAACCTCGCTCAAGGATCTTTAAAGGACTGCATGCATCTAATAAAAGCATGGTTTGAGAAAACCGCTGTTTCTGTTGGGTCTGAACCTTTAGAATCATTTCCTTCAATTGATTCGTTTTATGAGAATGATCAATTGTTTTCAAATGAAGAGAATGTTTGATTCGTTGAAAAAGATCTTGATCTGTTTTTAACAGTTGTGCTTTATATTGCTGCAGGCGGTATCGACTATGATCCAAAGCTTCCTGTGCATGATCGAGACGGATCTTTTTTTCATATACCCATGATAAGGGATCTCTTAAATAAGGGTGGTTTTGAAGATATTTCAATTGAGACATCTGATTCTGTAAAAGTGTTTGAATGCGATTCTCAATTTGTGTTTGAGAAGATCGAATTTTTTGAGCAATCTCGACCTGGTCCGGTGTCACCCATTGGGCAGCGGCCGTCGGTGTCACAGCACGATGATCACAAACTAAATCGCAAAGAGTGGTATCGACTTCGTGGCCTACTCCGCTGACTGTATATGTTTTACACTCATACAATGTTTTTACTAAATTTTCGTCGTTGAAACAAAACAGATCCTCAAAACTGCCTCCCCCACGAATGATCAACAAGGCATCATAGTTTTTTTGATCTGCTTTTTGGATGGCACGAATCAAACTTTTGGGAGCTAGCTTACCTTGAACATAACTGGGATAGAGATCAATCTGTAACATAGGCCAACGACGCTGGAACGTTTTGAGTGCATCTTGTAAAGCAGCCCCTTCTTTAGCTGTTATAATTGCGATCTTATCAAACCATTCCGGTTTATTTTTTTTATGATCGTCCAAAAAATAACCGGCATCTTTTAACTTTTTATATCTTTTCTGATACTCAAGATACAGAGCACCCAGACCATCTTGGCGGATATTGCGGACATAGAGCTGCAATGATCCTCGCGGCTCATAAACATTGACGCTTGCCTGTACTTGAACTGACATCCCCTCTTCTAAAGAAAAATCCAAATGGCGGACATAAGAAGAAAACATCACGCAGTTCATTTCGCCCTTATCATCTTTTAACGAAAAGTAATAATGACCGGAGCGATGTTTGGTCAAGTTACTGATTTCCCCCTGGATCCAAACACGTGAAAAATCAAATGTTTCCGTAAGGATGACTTTGATTCTTTGAAGTACACTGGAGACCGCAACGACCCGTTCTTGACTCATAATCGATCTAATACTCCATTAATTAATTTATAGCTGGAATCATCACAATATTTTTTAGCCAGTGTGACGGCTTCGTTGATCACAACAGCACGAGCCGTTTGGACTTGTTTTAATTCTTGGTAGGCAATCAATAAAATCGATTGTTCAAGAAGACTCAAACGATCAAAGGACCAATCATCTCTTAAATTTTGATTGATCTGTTCAATATAGGCATCTTTATTTCGCACGAGGTCGATCGTCAACGTGTATAAAAACTCATCGACTTCATTTTGTCCTTGTGTTAAGTCATACACAGCCCGTCGGATATCTTTTCCTAAAAGTAGATTTTGATATATGCTTTTCATCGCGATTTCGCGTTGTTCATGTCGATTCATTTCGGTTCCTGTCCTTTCTTATAAGGTACTCGTGCACTCGGAACTACCTGGCTGGCACCAAGTCCATGAATATCCTGATCATCAAAAAATATATTTGCTCCAAAGCTTTTTAAAACTTCTGTTTTCCCTGCCCCTTGCAAGAAAAAGACTTCATCCACGTCGATATTCCATTTACGCAGCGTTTTCAGGACTCGTTTTCCGGTATTTTTATCACGGGATGTAACAATGGCAGTACGAATCAAATGCAGATCCTTTGTGTTTTGCTGCAAATTACTCAAACAGAAGAGAAATTTAGCTAATGGGCCTTTTTTTAACGCCACATCTTCGTTGACCAATTCATTTTCAACAAACGCATCTAAACCTTTCTGCTTAAAAATCCGTTCGCTTTCTGGCGAAAATAACACGGCATCCGCATCAAAAGCAATGCGTATCTGATCGGCCGGCTGATCATAAATACGATCCGTATTATATACCAATCCAGCAGCAAATCCACTGTTGATGGCTTGGTTTACATCATCTTCATTACACGATAAGAATAAGTCTACACCAAAAGCATCGAGATATCGGGAGATGGTTTCGCCTCCACTCATTGCCATACGATTGATATCCAATCCGTAATGATCCAAGGAATGAATGATCCGCAGTGATGTTTCAGCCGAATTTCGAGACATAACGATCACTTCCACTAATTTCTTATTTGTAATCGTATTGATCGATAGGAGATTTTGTACAAGGGTAAAACCAGTCCCTGGTTCTAGGATCTCATTTTCATGCGAGAGTTGATAATCGCGATATGCTTCTAAACCATCTTGTTCAAAGACGTTATTGGCATCTTCTAAATTAAATAAAGCACGGCTGGATATTCCTACTACTAAATAGTCATCAAATGAAACAGGCATATGTATTCTCCTTTTAAAAAAAAGGAATCCGAAGATTCCTTAAAAGATAAATCCAACGACTTGAATCTCAATAGATTCAGGTTTGAATCCGGTCATATAAGAAATGCTTTCAAAGATCTTGTGTTGAAGATTGGCGCAAACATCCGATACGTTTGCCTTATAATTCACCTGAACCGGAACAACCATGGTTAACTGATTATCCTGGATCTGTGCGGATAGTGTATTTGAATTTCGAAGTCGAGTGTTTTCAACAAGTTTTACATTTTCATCTTCTTCGATCACATTTAATGCAATCGATGAGAAAACACTCTTATTGAGCTTCACTGTTCCCAATTGACTTTGATTTTCTAAAGTAATATATTCCTGTGCCATATATGTCACCCTCGTTTCTTTTATCATTATAACAAAAAGAGACTATTCCATAAAGAGATTTTTATTCCAAAGCTGAGCCGTAGTTAAAATCAGATCGGCGTGTTCTTGTAATTGATTTTTGGTTGAGAGAATATCTTTTTGTAATTGTGATTTCAAAGCCGGAACACCACTAAAGCGCATTTCATCTCGGATTCGATCCACAAAATACAAGCGAAGCTTTTGATCATAGAGATCTTTGTTAAGATCAATCAAATGCGCTTCGATGGTCATCTTATGGTTTTTAAATGTAGGATTTTTTCCGATGTTGATCATGGCGGGATACAATACTGATTGCCACTCTGCTAATCCGCTGTATACCCCTTCTTTGGGAATCAAATATTCTTGAGTCAATCGAAGATTAGCTGTAGGAAAATTTAATAATGAAGATCCGCGATGATAGCCGTGTTCTACTATGCCTTCTAAACTGTAACAAGCGCCTAACATTTGGCCGGCATGCAATACCCACCCTTGCAGAAGACTATTTTCGATCCTTGTGCTTGAGATCTTACCGTTTTTGTCCTGGATCTTATCGATGACTTTTACTGAGAAATAGGACTGTTGTTTCAACGTCTCCACATTGCCTTGATTTCTGGAAGCATAGGCAAAATCAAACCCGCAGATCAAATGACTTATATGGAGTTGATGTAACAGCGTATGAAAATCATTGACCGATAAAGATGCAAACTCTTTTGTAAAATGTAATATGATCATCCGATCCAAACCCATAGCTTCAACAATATGGATCTTATCTTGCAAAGGCAGAATATGATAGATTTTTCGATCGGGATGAAAGATGGTCCATGGATCGGGGTCAAATGTAATCAAAGAACTGGGAAGTTTTCGCTTAGAAGCTTGCTTGATCGTCTCTTCAATCAAAGCTTGGTGACCTCGATGCAATCCATCAAAAAAACCGATGCATGCAACCGAATCGGATAGAGATGGTAATTGAGTATGATCAATTCTATAGATGTCCATATTACCACAACCCCCTTTTGCTGCGATACAAACCAGAAGCATCTTTTTGATAGATGGACAGCGGATCTTGATCATGCGTCAATAACACAAGATCTGAGTCAGTGTCCAGCGCTAAAGGTTTGCCGTGATACACATTTTGAGGATCTTTGATTTCAATACATGGCAAATGGTCTAACAGTGACAAAATAGAATAAAAATGAGGATTGGTTTTAATCTGTTCTAATGTTTGTGCATCGTCCAGATCAAAGCGTCCAACAGATGTTCGAACAAGGCTCTTCATACAGCCAAGGTTATTGGTTTTTTTCGCAAATTCATCACAGATCGAGCGGACATAAGTCCCGGAAGAACAATGAACCTCAAAAAGGAGCTTTTCCGGATCCAGCGGCTGAATAGAATAGATATTGATATTTTGATAGATAGGTTCGATTTTCTGCCCGGCTCTTTGATATTCCATGAGTTTTTTTCCGTTGATTTTTTTGGCGGACGTCATCGGGACCAATTGTTGATGTTCTCCCAAAAAGGTTTCTAAAACAGCTTCAAAATCAAAATTCCAATCAATAGGCTTTTGTTCCAAGATCTGACCATGAACATCCATCGTATCCGTTGAATATCCTAGGGCGATTTCTGCCTGATAGGTTTTATCTGTATCTTTTAAGAATTGTAAAATCTTACATGCCTTCCCCACCAGGACAATCAACACACCGGTAGCCATAGGATCCAGCGTACCGGTATGGCCTACTTTTTTGGTATGAAAAATTCTTCGGATCTGATTCACGACATCATGACTGGTCATTCCAGCCGGTTTATTGACGATCAAAACTCCATCCATGTCATCACCAGGATTATTTTACTTTTTTTTGAAAACCTTGGCAACTGCTATATAATACCTAACAGGAGCAAAGGAGAAGATATGAAAATACAACCCATTCTCAGAGCGATTCGCAATGCGGATCAGGATTTTGAAATGATTGAAGACGGTGATCGAATTGCGGTGGCGCTCAGCGGCGGAAAAGACAGCATGCTTCTGTTTTTAGCGTTGTCGGTCTATCAGAAGTTTTCCAAACATTCGTTTGAGTTATGTGCGATCCATGTTGATGTCGGATTTGAAGATACTGTTAATCAAACGATGATCGATTTTGCGAAACAGCACGACCTCGAATTATATATCGAAAAAACTAAAATTTATGATATCTTAAAACAACATCCGACATCAAAGGGACGATTGCCTTGTTCCCTTTGTTCAACTTTGAAAAAAGGCGTTCTGTTTGAAAAGGCAAAGGCTTTATCCTGCAATAAGATTGCTTTGGGCCATCATCAGGATGACGCAATCGAAACTCTATTTATGAACATGATCCACGGATCAAAAATCGCAACCTTCCAGCCCGTACAATATATGTCGCGCATGGACATGTCCATGATCCGTCCTTTGATCTATTGTAAAGAATCTCAGATCATTCATGTTTGTCAGGTCAACAGGATCCCTAGTGCAAAGAAGATCTGTCCTAATGACGGAATAACGATGAGACAGGAAATGAAAGAAATGTTAGAGAAGATCTATGATTCATATCCTCAAGCCAGAGACAATTTTCTAACGGCTTTATCAAATGAACAACAAGTTTCTCTCTGGCATAAGAAAAAGCACAAAGCGTAATGTTTTGTGCTTTATTTTTGTTTTGAATCACAATAATAAGTCGCTTCCATGTCTGCCGTGCTCAAGGCAAAGGCTAACGGAAAATGTTCAAAGGTATATCCTACATTTCGACTGGAATCTTCATTAGAGAATCCCATATGATATCGAATGGCGAAAGCTTCCTCACGCGACAATTTCATATAGGGTGTGATCATATATACACTTTTTTCTCCATGACCATACGGCATAGGATCATCAAATTCATAATAAGGAACTTGCACCCATGTCCCGTTTACTTTCTTATTTCTTTGTTCTTGACGATACACATTGATCTTGCAGACATCGTGCAAGAGAGCGACCAACGCAATCGTTTCCTGCGAATAATTCATCTGATACTGCTCTTTGACGCGATCGCGGCTTAAATAATCTTGGAGACAATAATAAACATTTAGACTATGTTCGACTAATCCGCCGGCATAATTTCCGTGAAAACGCGTACTGGCCGGAGCGGTAAAAAAATCCGATTTGGAAGAGCAAAGATACTCTAAAAAAGCGGAAGCTCCTTCTCTTTTGATCTGATCTGTATAGATTTGAATAAACTCATCTTTTTTATTCATAACATTCCTCATCATTATGATCAAATAATATCTTTCGTATGCATCGAATCGCTATCAAGAAAAACAAGACCCAGGAGGTCATCTGCAAAAGTGCTAAAAGAAAAAAATAGGGATCAATGAACATACAGGATAGAATTGCTTTCATAAACAACACCTTTCTTTCAAATATACTATAGAAAAGGTTTTGACATTATTTATGTCGGTATTCAAATCCCCTGTTATAAATCCCCTTATTTTTGTGAAAAAAAGACCCCAAGGAGCAGAGATCTTTCCCTGTGTGTACAGGTGGGTGACCTGTGTTAAGTCTTAGGATCCCCACGCGTAGCGGGTCTTCAACACAAAATAACAACATCCGGTCTCCCTTATCTCAAAGTGTAGGAAAAATGTAATGTCCTTGGGCAATTTCATCATAACTAAGATTTATCAAGAATACAAGACTTGACATTTAAATCACGCTATGTCTATCGAAAAAAGGACTGTGTCAAACAGTCCTTATTTTACATCGGAAATCACGATATGAAGCTCATCCAATTGTGCCTGATCGACTGGTGTCGGAGCTTTGGACATTGGACATTTCGCATTGGCATTTTTTGGGAACGCGATCACATCACGAATCGAATCGCTTTCGCTTAAAATCATAGCGATGCGATCCAATCCAAATGCCAATCCGCCATGAGGCGGAGTTCCATACTGGAAGGCATCGATAAAGAATCCAAATTTATCTTTAATTTGCTGCTCAGTAAAGTCTAACAATTCAAAGATCTTTTCTTGAAGATGATTGTCGTAAATACGAAGACTTCCTCCCCCAAGTTCATAACCATTTAACACAATGTCATAGGCATTGGCACGTACTTTTTCGACATCCGTATCCAATAAAGGAATATCCTCCTGCATTGGCTGCGTAAAAGGATGATGACTTGCCTGATATCTTCCTAATTCTTCAGAGTATTCAAACATAGGAAATTCCGTAACCCAAAGGAATGAAAATTCGTCTTTATGTTTTAAACCAAGTTGACTACCGATTTCATTTCTCAATGCGCCAAGAACAGTACACGTTCTTAACCATTGATCACTGACGATAAACAGACAGTCGTTTTCTTTTAATTGTAAATGTTCATAGAGCGCTTTGACTTCCTCATCTTTCAAGAATTTGCGTGCAGAACCTGTTAAATCGGAATCTAAGGCTTTTAAAACCACTAATCCCTTTGCACCGTTTTTCTTGGCTAAGGCAGTGAACGCATCGATTTGTTTTCGAGAGATATGAGCAAAATCAGGAACTACGATCCCTTTAATACTTCCGTTGGCATCGATCACGGAACGGAAAACTTGAAATTCAGTATTTTCAAATAATGCAGTCAATTCCTGAAGTTCCATTCCAAAACGATTATCCGGCTTATCACTACCATAGCGATTCATCGCTTCATGGTAGGTCAACCGCAAAAACGGCGCCTGCACATCGATGCCCTTTACTTCTTTCATGAGTTTGACCATCATCTCTTCCATCATAGAAATGATTTCATCTTCGCTTAAGAAACTCGTTTCAATATCGACCTGTGTAAAATCGGTTTGGCGATCCGCTCTCAGATCCTCATCTCTGAAGCAGCGAGCGAACTGATAATAACGTTCAAAACCGCTAATCATCAATAATTGTTTATAAAGCTGAGGAGATTGTGGTAAAGCATAGAAACTGCCCGGATGTACACGCGATGGAACCAGGTAGTCACGCGCCCCTTCTGGGGTGCTCTTTCCTAACATTGGTGTTTCAATTTCGATAAATCCATGATGATCTAAAAAATCGCGTAGACTGCGTGTGATTTGATGGCGCATCATCAATTTTTTCTGCATAACCGGTCTTCTTAGATCCAAATAACGATATTCCAGACGAGTATCTTCTAATGCGTCTGTTTCGTCCGCAATGATCAAAGGCGTTGTTTTCGCCGTGTTTACGATTTCAAAGGACGAGACTTCGATTTCAATCTCACCTGTTGCTAAATCAGGATTTTTATCTTTTCGTTCGATCACTTTCCCATGAACATGCAGCAGATATTCATTACGCACCGGTTTGATCTGTTCACTGAACTGTTCATTGAAAAGAAGCTGACAGATCCCTGTACGATCGCGTAAATCGATAAAATTTAATTGTCCAAAGTTTCGTTTTTTTGCGACCCATCCAATCAAGGAAACTTCTTGTCCAACATGTTCGAGACGCAATTCTCCATTATAATGTGTTCTTTCCATAAATAATTCTTAATCCTCCTGATGATGATGTTCTGATTCCATGCGCTCATCCAAATATGCAATCAAATTTTCATTATCGATTGTAATCTGTTCTTTGTTTTGCAAATTTTTGATGGTGATTGTGTTCGTTGTTTTTTCATTGTCGCCAATCAATAAAGCATAATGAGCATGGGATCGATCGGCTGCCTTAAACTGCCCTTTAAAGCCTTTTCCTGTCATATCCATTTCACAGCGATAACCATAAGCACGTAGTTCGATCAAAGTTTGGAATGCATAACTGCGGGCACTTTCATCTAAACACATCACATAAACATCCAGATCTGGTTTCTTTTCCAGTTCAATGCCTTCCGCTTCTAACGCAATCAAAAGTCGTTCCATCCCTAACGCCCAGCCAATTCCGCTCATCTCCTGGGGTCCACCGTAATATGGGATCAAATTGTCATAACGTCCACCAGCTAAAACTGTTGACTGAGCGCCCATCTCCGGATTTAAGGAAATGATTTCAAACACGGTATGTGTGTAATAATCAAGACCACGAACCAGGCCGGCATCCACTTCATATGGGATTTCCAGTTCATCAAGCAGTGAGAGAACGGTTTGAAAATACTCCTGGCTCGATGCATTGAGATATTCCGAGATCTTAGGAACATTTTGCATGCATGGATGATCCCGATCGACTTTACAATCTAAGATCCTTAAAGGATTTTGTTCATATCGGCGTTTACAATCGGCACAAAGATCATCCAAATAAGGCGCAAAATAAGCTTTTAAAGCTTCACGATAGTCCTTTCTTGATTCTTCGTCTCCTAAGGTGTTGATACAAACTTTTAGGTCTTGCAGGCCTAAAGCTTTTAAGATCGAATACGCTAAAACGATCGTTTCAACATCCGTATAGGGACTTTTGTTGCCTAAACATTCAACACCAAATTGATTGAACAAACGCAATCTTCCCTTTTGAGGACGTTCATGACGGGCCATCATGCCCATATAGAATAATTTGACAGGAAGATCAGGGTTCGCATACATTTTATTCTCCACAAAAGATCGAACGACACCGGCAGTTCCTTCAGGACGAATCGTTAACGATGTTTTTGAATTCTCCGGATTAAAAGTGTACATTTCTTTATTGACCATATCGCTGGAGTCGTTTTCTCTTTTAAATACATTGGTATGTTCAAAAATAGGTGTGCGAATCTCATCATAGTTATAGAGATAACAAAATTCACGTAATGTTCTTTCAATGCTTTGCCAGGCGTAACTGTCTTCCGGTAATAAATCCTGACAGCCACGAGGGATTTGATATGCCATAATTTCCTCCTTATTAAGCAAAAAAACGCCCTTATATAAGGACGTTTTCACGCGGTACCACCTTACTTCATGTTCTAGGAACATGCACTCATGTCTTAACGCGACAAACGGTCAGCTTTTAACTGACTTCTCCAAAGTGTCTTCTTGTTTTCCGCTAGATCTTTCCACCAGCCAGATCTTCTCTATAAGCTTCTAAACAAGCCTGTCTTCTTCAACGAATTAATTTAAATTATCTACATTGTGATAGACATTTTGAACATCGTCAACATCATCCAGTAATGTAACCAGTCGTTTGAACAAATCGAGATCTTCCCCTTCTAAAGAAACCGTTTCATTGGGAACCATCTTATCTTCCAGCACTTCAAACTTAACACCCGGGATCAATGCTTCGATTGCTTCCTTGGCATCATCAAGTTGCGTAGGCTCGACAGTGATGGTCATATAGCCTTCTTCGATTTCAATTTCTTTAAGGTCGATGTCTTTTTCGATCAGGCAATCCATCATCGCTTCTTCATCATCATATTGAATCACGAAAACCCCTAAATGTTCATACCCGAAACTAACGGATCCGCCTACACCTAATTTTGCATGGCTCTTATTAAAGCAGGCACGAAGATTCGCAATGGTACGATTTGGATTATCCGTCAAGCAGTCAATAATGATCGTGCTTCCTCCACCAGACCCGAAGCCTTCATAGCGAGCACTTGAATAATTTTCATCAGCACTTGATTTTGCCTTGTCAATTGCACGCTTAATAACATCAGCGGGGACATTGTTGGCTTTCGCACGTTCGATTGCCTTTTTCAATGTCTGATTCATATCTGGATTTGGATCCCCATTTTTAGCAGCTACCAAGATTTCTTTTGAATATCGAGAATAGATCTTGGCTTTTTGATTTGCGGTCTTCTGCATTGCCGCAGCACGTACTTCAAAATGTCTTCCCATTTATTTCACCTCAAATTCCTTTCTAGTATAGCTTAGAGCTCTCTATTTTTCAATCTCTGCATATCGCTCAATGATTTTTTGCACGAGCGGATGACGAACCACATCTGCATTCTGCATATGCACGATTCCAATTTGATCGATATCCGTTAAGATCTGAGTTGCTTGTAACAAACCGGAATCTTCTTTGCGGATCAAATCTATCTGAGTGATATCTCCGTTGACGATCAGTTGTGCTTCATTGCCCATTCGTGTTAAAAACATCTTCATCTGTGATTTTGTAGTATTTTGAGCTTCATCTAAAATAACAATTGCTTTGTTTAAAGTTCGACCTCGCATAAAGGCTAAGGGTGCAATTTCAATGACTTGTTTTTCAATCAGTTTTTCAACCGTTTCAACACCAAGCATATCGTATAATGCATCATAAAGCGGGCGCAGGTAAGGATCTACTTTTTCCTTCATATCTCCTGGTAAAAAACCTAAAGATTCGCCAGCTTCCACCGCAGGACGAGTTAAAATGATCTTTTCGATTTTATGCTCTTTTAATGCATTGACGGCATGGCAAACAGCTAAGTAAGTTTTCCCTGTCCCGGCTACACCCGTAGCGAATATGATATTGTAATGTCGAAAGGCTTCACATAAAATAGCCTGCCCTAGCGTTTTAGGATAAATGACTTTTCCAGATTTGGTCTTTGCGACCATTTGAAGATGAGAAGGTTTAAATTGATTTAATTTCTCATCCTTGGCCAATCGACATAGATAAGAGATGTCTTGGCGTGAGAGCGTTCGATGGCGATCGATCAATTGAAAACAAGCTTGAACGACTTGCTGGATCAGTTCAAACTGCTCAGACTCAAACTTCAGCATTTGATCTCGTAAAATGAAGTCACATTTAAAAAATTTTTTTAATTCGGATAAGTTTTCATCTTCAAACCCAATAAACTGTTGAATAGATTCAAAACTTTTATCGCTCAAATCGATTGTGTGAAAAGTCATGATTCCTCCTTAAACACAAAAAGAATCTGCAAATGCAGATCCTTATTTTCCTCTACGTGCCTTACGTGCAGCTTCTGATTTCAACTTTCTGCGTACACCTGGTTTTACGTAAAATTCTCTTTTTCGGGCCTCAGCAAGGGTGCCGTTTCGAGAAACCTGACGCTTGAATCTTCTTAATGCATCATCAAGCTGTTCGTTCTCTTTAAGAACTACCTTTGGCATCAAATAACCTCCCTTCCTGAGTTAATAACCATTCGAATTATAGCAAACCCATTCTTCGATTTCAAGTTTGAAAGGCCGATTTGGCCAAGAAAATCGTTAAGAGTCGATGTTTTCGGCATATCCGGCCGCTTTTAAACATTCCACAGCACAAATGTTGTCCCCTACCCAAGGGACTCTTCCGCTCTCGTGGTACATAAAAGGTTCATCCCCTTTTCCCAAGATCAATACAACATCCCCTTTGGATGCATTATCAATTGCCTGGCGAATTGCTTCATAGCGGTCTTCCACAAAGAGATTCGGTTTATTTTGAATTCCTTCTTTGATTTGATCTGCGATATCTTTGGGATTTTCATCACGAGGATCATCTTCCGTTAATATGATCAGATCGGCATATTGATCCGCCAATTCACCAAATACTTTTCGTTTGGCGATATCACGTTTTCCTGCCGAACCAAAGACAGTGATCACACGCCCTTTATCCGCAGCCACCTGGCGACCATAGCGAAGCATTTGTTCCATTCCATCCGGCGTATGGGCAAAATCAACCACCACATGGAATGGCTGCCCACATTCGATTTGTTCCATTCGTCCATCGATTTGCGGAATCTTTGTACAAGACTGAAGAATGACAGGCAAACTCATGCCCGTTTCATGTAAGGCAGCGATACAAGCTAAAAGATTATAGACATTATATCGCGCAACTAAACTTGTCTTAACAGGATATTTTTGTCCTTTGTATGCGAGATCAAACGTTGTCGATTTCGCATTTTCATGAATATTGATGGCCCGGTAATCGCAATTCTGATCAATACCGTAAGAAACAACACGAGCGCGGGAACATTCTTTTAAATCTTCGTAGCGATCATCATCGATATTTAAGATCGAAATCCCATCTTCTTTGACCAGCTGTTTAAACAAAATGGATTTTGCCTCAAAATAATTTTCCATCGTTCCGTGAAAATCGAGGTGGTCGTAAGTCAGATTGGTAAAGATCGCAACATCAAAACGAATCCCATCAACACGATGTTGAGACAATCCATGACTGCTGACCTCCAGAGCACAAGATTTCATTCCGGCGCGCACCATATCGCTGAGCTTTCTTTGAAGAAACAACGCATCCGGCGTAGTCAAGTCAGGAGCAATCCGAACCTTGCCATATTCGATTGCTATGGTGCCGATATAACCGCAAGGTTCTTTAAGATCACGAATATATTTGATGATATTTGCACAAGAACTCTTTCCGTTTGTTCCTGTAATTCCATACATAGTCATCTTATCCGATGGTTTTGAATAAAATAATCGTGCACATTGGTTCATGCATGTCGTTACATCCTCAACTTGGATATAGATGACTCCGGGGATCTTATCGATAATCTCCTTGGAATGAACGATAGCAATCGCACCTTTTTCAATCGCTTGCGGAATAAAATCGTGACCATCAAAAGTCATTCCTGATAAACAGAAATACATATCTCCTTTTTTTACTTTCCGGGAATCAAAACAAAGTCCCGTAATATTGACTGTGGGAGCATTTTTAAATAGCTTACTTAATCGCATGAAAATCCTTCTTTCTGATTGACGATATAAACATTGTTTTCAATTCGATCCCATCGACATTGAATGCGACCGAACAGCGGTTTGTCTGAAATAATCTGTACCGGATGATATTGAGAGGAATATCCATGATAGACTCCGGGTGGATCTTGTTTTTCTATCAAGACATCCAAGGTTGAAAAACGCTGCATGTCGTTATAGCGAAGACAAGAAGAGAGTTCTAATAATTGAGAAACTCTTTGTTTCGCAATCGAGCCATGGACCTCACCTTTCATGGTACTCGCTTTGGTTCCGTTTCTTTTCGAATACGGGAAAACGTGCATAAAAGAAAAACGACATTTTTCCATGTTCTTTAATGTGGTTTGGAATTCTTCATCACTTTCTTGTACAAATCCGCAGATCACATCCGTTGAAATGGAGATATCGGGGATCTCTTTGCGAATGTGTTCTAATCTAGCGATAAATTCTTCGATCGTATAAGGCCGATTCATTCGTTTCAACGTCTCATTACATCCCGACTGTACAGGAATATGTAGATGATGACAAAGACGCTTATGATGTTTCATCAAATCAATCAAGGTATCGTCAACTTCAGTGATCTCAATACTGGAAATACGAAAATAGACTTCTTCGTCAACCTTTTCAAGCAGGACTTTTAATAAATCACTTAATGATTTTCCTTGATCAAAATATCGTCCAGTATGGATCCCTGTCAACACGATCTCGCGATGTCCTTTTTTCGCAAGTTCTTGAGCGATGGAAACCGCGTGTTCGAATTTTAATGACCGCTGAGGACCGCGAGCATACGGAATCGCACAATACGTACAAAATTGATTACATCCATCTTCGATTTTCAAAAAAGCGCGATGTTTAGATTCAAAAACATGAATGGGCATTTCTTCGAACTGGGTAAAATCTGAAATGTCATCAACGAGATCTTTTGTTTGATGTTCTTGAATCAGCGATTCAATCAAAAAGACGAGTTGATTTTTATATTTAGCCCCAATGATGAGATCTGCTTTTAGGTCTTCTCGTTGTTTAGGCGTGGCATTTTGTACATAACAGCCGACCACAACGATCAAGGCATTGGGATTTCGCTTTTTTAAAGCATGGATTTTCTGACGAGATTTAGAAGCTGCCGTATTTGTGACCGTACACGTATTGATAATGCATAGATCGGCAGGTTCATCCGGATTGACGACGATAAATCCGTGCTCCTGGAGTTGTTGAGCATAGTAATTCGATTCGTATGCATTAACTTTACATCCCAATGTCGTAATCGAAACCCGCATTTATTGTTCCTCCTTTGACAAAGAATGTTGATAATCAATGCAAGATAAAGCATAAAAGGCGGCTGTCTCAGCGCGTAAGATCCTTTTGCCTAATGTGACAGGGATAAAATGATCATCTTCTAAAATATCGATCTCATTCACATCAAAGCCCCCTTCCGGCCCGATTACGATCGTAATGCTGCCGGGGTCTTTTTTTAAAAAATGCGAGAGATGATAAGCGGGATCATTTTGTTTTTCGTAACAAACCAAATTACAATCTTGCTGATAGTTGTGCAAAGATTCAATATTTTGTATCGCTTCTAATTCAACGAGATCATTGCGGTTGCATTGTTTACACGCATCGAAAATAATCTGCTGCCATCGTTCCATTTTTTTGTCCATTTTTTTCGGGTCAATTCGAATAATGCTGAAAGCAGAAGTGAAAGGAACGATCTTCGTTACACCTAATTCACAAGCTTTTTGAAGAATCAATTCAAAACGATCCTGTTTGATCAAAGACGTACACAGCGTAATGTGCTTAGCACTTCGCGGAACTTCTATCTCATCAAAAACATAGAGATACGGTTTATCTAAAGGATGTGCCAGAAAAGTACCGCCCTTTTTGCTGACAACGCGAATGGTCTCTTTTTTTTGGATGCGCAGAACATCAAAAAGATGGTGTGCTTGTTTAGGATCTAACGAAATCGGCGCATGAAGCATACATGGATCTTCTACAAAAACTTGTTTCATTTGCATCCTCCTTGCATACTTAAATTCATTAACTTCTTAACTTCAAAAGGTTTTAGACGACGATATTCACCCGGTTTTAAATCATCCGCACTGATAAAAGCGAAACGCGTTCTGTGTAAACGGCGAACATGATGCCCTAGAGCTTCCATCATTTTTTTCACTTGATGATTTTTTCCTTCATAGATTGTCAATTCAAAGCGACATCTTTGCAGAACCGGATCCGTTTCTAACAGATGGACCCGGCAAGGCTGATAATCGGCTTCTTTGGTATGGAGCCCCTTTCGAAGATCGCGAATATCCTGGTCCGATAGAATTCCCTGAAGATTGACAAGGTATGTCTTAGGCAGATGATATCTTGGATGGATCATTTGATTGGTGAACTGTCCGTCATTGGTCAAAAACAATACGCCGCTGGTATCGTAATCCAAACGTCCTACCGGATAGATTCGTTCCTTGACAGAGATATAGTCTAATACGGTTTTGCGATTATATTGATCTTTGCTGGTGGTAACACAGCCTTTTGGTTTGTTGATGACATAATAGATTTTTTCTTCTTTTTCAATCCGTTTTCCATCCACTTGAATGTCATCTTGCGGACGAACCTTGGTTCCTAAAATATCAACGATTTTCCCATTGACCTTCACTCTTCCCTGCAAGATCAGTTCTTCGGCTTTACGGCGCGAACAATATCCGGATTGTGCGATGATTTTTTGTAAACGTTCCACTACGCATCATCCTCCTTGAATAATTCATCTTCTTGGGCAATGGTGGGAAGATCTGGCAATTCTGCCAAGGTCTGGAGTTGAAAAGCATCTAAAAAGGCATCTGTAACACAATAGAGCAAGGGTTTCCCCACCGCATCCAAGCGATCTTTGGCATCTACTAAACCACGTGCCTGCAGTTTTTTCAACATCATTTCACAATTTACGCCGCGAATCTCTTCTATTTCTACACGTGTGATCGGCTGCTTATAAGCGATGATTGCTAAAGTTTCCAGAGCAGCCTGAGAAAGTGTCGGAGTTTTTATCGATTCAAAAAGCTTTTGTCCATAAGGATATACACTTTCTTTTGTGACAAATTTGTAACGGCTGGCGTATTCAACCAGTTCAAATCCGTGTTCCTGGTCCTGATATTCTTGTTTTAATTGGTCAAGGATGTCATTGAGGGTCGAATCTGAATCACAATCAACAGCTTGTTTGATTTGTTGAAAAGAAAGACCTTCTTCTCCGCTTAAAAAAATCAAACCTTCAACGATTGATTTGTACTCTTTCATAAAGTGTCATCCTTTCTAAGAACGATCTTATCATCGTCAGTTAAAGTAAATGTCAGCTTTTTTTGGTAGATCAAATCCAACACTGCCAAAAAAGTCACGATCAACATGTGAAGATCTGTGCAGTCGTCACAGAGATCATCAAAAAAGATGGGCCCCTGTAAAGCTTGGATCCGTGGCAAGATCATAGCGCGCCGATCTTCTAAAGACATTTCTTTGATCGTAACCTTGGTCTCATAAGGTTCCAACAGGATCTTGCGCTGTATCACCCGATTCATGGCTTTCATCAATTCATAAGGTGACTGCAAGGATAATTGATCTTGCTGTATCGGGATCGACCATTGCGAAGCCATAGAAGCTTGCGGCCGAGTATAGTGTAATTGACGTTTTTCATAAGAATCTTTAAGCTCCATCGTTACTTCTTTAAACTTCTGGTATTCCAACAACCTTGATACCAAACGATTTCGCTCTACTTCTTCATAATCATCATCCACTACGACTTCTTCTCTTGGCAGAAGTTTTCGACTTTTATATTCAATTAAACTGCTGAGTTCAATCAGATATTCACTTGCGACTTCCAGATGCATATCTTCCATTTGATGGATGTAATGAATATATTGATCCGCTAGTATGAGCATATCTAGATCAAAGAGATCCAACTTGTTTTCTTTGATCAGATGCAGCATTAAATCCAACGGTCCTTCAAACTGATCGATTGTGATTTTAAATTCCATATTATCACCGTTTTAAAGTATACCAAATTTTAGTGAAACAAGAAAGAATTGAGAGGATGCGCAAACATAAGATTTATGATATGATGATACCACTTCAAGGGGGTGACGGAATGAAAAGAGCATTATGGTTTTTAATCGTTGCTTTATTTATGGCTTTGATCGTTCAGCCAAATCTTTCTTCCAGTCAAGATCCTCAACTGCGAACCCCGACAAATACGACTTCACAAGCTCGCACAAACGATAATATCGACATAGGTTTGTCTAAATCGCAAGCTACGATATGCTTGGATGCAGCGAACGGCGGAAATGACACCGGATATGTGATCAATGATGAAACCATGGAAAAAGATCTTAACCTTGCCTTGGTTTTAAAGATCGGCGAGTATTTGTCCCAAGCCGATTATCATGTTGTATATACCAGATCGGATGATACGACAATTCAAGAAACAAGTGACAACAGCTCAGAGAACCCAAGAGTTCAAATCGCAAAACAAAACGAGGCTGACTATTTGATCAGTATCCAGATGGCAGATGATGTGGATACAACGATCAAAGGATATTCATTTTTTACTCATCCCAACGCGGATCTGATCGATCTTGCCAATGCGATCAACGATAAATTGATGGCAATCAACTATTCCCGCTTTGACGGACTGGATAGTGATCATTATGATAACTTCTCTATTTTACAAGATTCGGATCTTCCCTCTTTATTGATACAGATCGGATATCTAACAAATGAACAAGATGTGCAAAATCTAACCGATGAACACTTTCAGGACATGATTGCCCGCGCCATTTCTGAGGCAATTTTAGCACAAATTAACTAAGGCTCTCTTTTCGAGAGCCTTAACTTTTGGTATAATGAAAATCAATGAAAGAAGATGTAAGCTCATGGAAGAAAAGATAATTTACAAGGGATTGATCTTCACTTTGAATCAAAAAACCGTAAAGATAAAAGGCAAAGATTATCTTCGAGACATTATTCGTCATCCAGGTGGTGTGGGCGTTTTAGTGATCATCGACCAAAAAATTCTGTTGGTTCAACAAATGAGACCTGCCATCGATCAAATGACCTTAGAGATCCCTGCCGGAAAACTGGAGTATGGAGAAGATCCTCTAAAAGCCGGTTTGCGAGAACTCAATGAAGAAGCAGGCTATACATGCAAAGAGTTACAGCTGATTCAATCTTTTGTCTCGACGCCTGGCTTTTGTGATGAAAGAATCTGGATCTATGAGGCGATCGATCCTATCCCCGTAAAACAACGACTGACCATGGATGAAGATGAAGAAATCGAATGTCAATGGATCCCCATTCATGAAGCTTACGAGATGACAAGAAACGGAAAGATCATCGACGCCAAGACGATCATGGCGATCGATCATGCGATCTTAAAGGAGAAAAAAGTATGAATTTTGTATTGATATCCCCCAACTACCCGGATAATTATTGGCTCTTTTGCCGGGGATTAAAAAAGTATGGTGCAACGGTTCTTGCGATCGTGGATACTGCCTATGAAAATTTGAATCCGAATTTGATTCAAAACATTGATGAATGTTATGTTGTCAATAATTTCAACAATTATGATGAAATGATTCGAGCTGTCGGCTATTTTACTTTTAAATATGGAAAAATCGACTGGATCGAATCCAATAATGAAGCTTGGTTATCTTTAGATGCTCGCTTGCGGGATGATTTTAATGTGACCACAGGATTTGATTTGAAGACAATCACAGAATACCAAAGCAAAGCAGCCATGAAAAAATACTACGAGGATGCCGGCATTCCTACCGCAAGATATTATCTGGTGGAAAGTGAGAAGAAAGCTCTCGAATTTGCTCATAAGATCGGCTATCCCCTTGTATTAAAACCAGATCATGGAGTGGGCGCTTCTTTTACCTATACGATCAAAAATGATGAGGATTTAAAAAAGTATCTTCATGTGGCCCCGAAGGTGCAGATGATCTTAGAAGAATACATTGAAGGTGATGTGTTTACACTAGATGGCATTTGCGATGCTCAGGGAACGATTCGTTACTTAAATTCTCTAGAATATGTAGGCAACTGTATGGACAGCGTCCAATATCAACAATCGATCGGAGCTTATACAGCTTTTACGATCAGTGATGAATATCGAGATATTGCCCAGCGTACGATCCATGCCTTTCATTTAAAAAATCGTTTCTTTCATTGTGAATTTTTCCGATTAAGCAAAGAGAAAAAAGGGTTAGGCAAAAAAGGTACGGTTATAGGATTGGAAGTCAACTTCCGCCCTCCGGGAGGTTTTGCCCCGGATCTGATGAATTATGCCGGATCTTTAGATGTATATGACATCTGGGCCCAGGTTTTGATCACTCAACAAGGTGATTATATGAATATTGCCAGAGAATCTGCAGGTTTTGCCGGTCGCAGAAATTCAATCTCGTATAAATATCGTGTTAAAGAATTGGAACAAATGTTCAAGGACCAATGGTTGAGTACGATCTACTTGCCGGAAGCATATGCCGCAACGATGGGAGATGTTACGATCTCTGCGCGTTTTAAGACCCCGGAAGAAAGAAGTGCCTTTTTCAAGGCCGCTTTTCAGGAAACATTAGGAAAGGATCAGAACAGTGATCTTAAAGTTTGACAGAATCATGACGCAATTCCATGAACAGCGTACGATTCATATGTATCTTCCCGATGACTATCTCTATTCACAAAAAAGATACCCTGTCCTTTATATGTTCGATGGACATAATCTATTCAATGACGAAGATGCAACCTATGGAAAATCATGGAATCTAGCCAATCAGATTCTTTGGAACCAAAAAGAATTGATCGTCGTCGGACAAGAATGCAGTCATCATGACAACGATCGTCTCTATGAATACAGTCCTTATCCATTTGCAGATGAAGAATTACAAGCAATGGGTGAAGGCTATGGAGAAGCCACGATGGATTTCTTCATCCATGAATTGAAACCTTACATCGATCACCATTTCCCGACTCTTTCACAAAGAGAAACAACTTGGATCGGAGGCTCAAGCTGCGGAGGGGCCATGGCACTTTATGCGGGAATGCGCCATAACGATGTATATTCTCGTTCATTGGTTCTATCCCCTTATGTGATCCCCACTTCAGAATATTTTCTTTTAGAAGCGGATCATACCGATTTTGTCGGTCCATCTTCCTTCTATTTCTCCTGGGGTGCTTTAGAAGGATCTACCAAGCATGCTTTTATTCAGGAAACTAAGATTGTTACGGAAATCGCAAATCGTCTATTAAAAAAAGGAGCGCATATCCAGTTTAATGTAAAACCAGAAGGCGCTCATACCGAAAGTGACTGGGAACAAGAGGCTCCCCTGTTTCTGGATTTTTTATTCCAATATGAATAGAAAACCCATCATCAAGCATCTAGATCCATGGAAATCCAAAAGGACGATCGTCATCAGCGACATCCATGGCAATCTGGATGCTTATTTAAAATTATTAGACGAATGCGATTATCAAGCCGGAACAGACCGCTTGTTATTGTTGGGAGATCTCATTGAAAAAGGTCCTAAAAATCTTGAAACGTTACAAACGATCATCCAACAAACCAAACAGGGTGAAGTCCATGCATTGATGGGAAATTGCGACTTTACGATCAAAAACGCTTTCCTTTCCTATCGCCTGGACTTTTTAAAACAAATCTTACTGATTCGAAAAAAATCCATATTACACGAAATGGCTTCTGCAATCGGAATGGAATTTCATCCGGATACCGATATGGAAGAGTTCTGTCAGAGTTTACGTCGTCAATATTATGAAGAATTGGCGTTTTGTAACGACCTGCCTCATATTCTGGAAACGGATTCTATGATCTTTACGCATGCCGGAATCTTGAACGAACAGAATTATGGAGATGATTTTCGAATTCCTATGACCACTCCGCTTTTTTTAGAGTCTGCACCAAGATTTATAAAAACAGTCATTTGTGGTCATATGCCGGTGACTGAATATCAGCGACATATTGCGCATTTTGATCCGTTATATTCTGCTGAAAAAAATATATACTGCATTGATGGCGGCAATATCGTTAAAAAAGGTGGACAATTAAATGCTTTGATATTCCAAAATCACTATGTAGAAATTAAGCGCTGTGATCTATTAGAGAAAGCGACCGTTACAGAAGAAGTTCCCTATCATACTCAGATTCCCTTCTTTATGACTTGGAATCATGGTCAAGTTGAATTATTAAAAAAAGAAAAACTGCAGTCGTATGTCTATTCACCATATATCAACCGGTCTTTTTGGGTGGATAATTCCTTTTTACAAGTACGACATGGTCAACTGTATGCGACTGACTATACAAATTATCAAATTCCTCTGCGAGTCAATGATGAAGTAAAAATTGTTCGCGAATATCAAGACCGGGTTCAAATCAAAAAAGACGGTGTTCTAGGATGGTGTTATCAATCTCAGCTAAAAAAGCACTCGATTTAGTCTTCGAGTGCTTTTGCTTGTTTTAAATATTCGATCAATTGATCAAGATCTTCCTGGGTAGTTGTCCAACTGGTCACAAAGCGAATCGCAATGTTTTGATCTTGTTTTTCCCAAACCTCAAAGTCGACCGCTGATGATAAAAAATCATATTCTTTTTTCGTGACGATTGGAAAGATTTGGTTGGTATCACTTTTCATTAAAAACGGATACTTCAATTCCGATAAAGCATCTTGTAATTTTTGTGCCATGGAATTCGCATGCTGAGCGACACGATAGAAGGAATCATTTTCAAATAAACCTTTAAATTGAATTCCTAAAAGCCAGCCTTTGGCCATCATTGCCCCATTTTGTTTCATGCAGAAACGAAAGTAAGGTTTTAACGCGTCATTACAGATCACAACAGCTTCTCCCATCAAAGCTCCATTCTTTGTTCCGCCAATGTAAAAAACATCGCACCAATTTGCCAAATCATTTAGCGTATAATCAACACCCGACATTAAAGCTGTGCCCAATCGCGCCCCATCCATATACAAATAAAGATTTAATTCCTTACAAACCGCAACAATGGCTTCCATTTCGCTTCGAGAGTAGACCGTTCCAAATTCTGTCGAATTCGAAATATATACCATTTTAGGATAGACTAAATGCTCATAAGTCAACATATGTTCATCAAACGCTTTGCGAATCAATGCAGGCGTCAGCTTTCCATCGACATTGGGAACAGTGATGACTTTATGGCCTGTTGATTCGATAGCCCCCGTTTCGTGGGTAGCAATATGTCCGGTATCACAAGAAATCACTGCTTCAAATGGGCGTAAGATAGAGGAAATAACCGTTTTATTGGTTAAAGTACCTCCGGAGATAAAATGAATATCGACATCATAATCGGGCATTTTTGACTGGATCATCGATCTTGCCTGCGAACACAATTCATCTTCTCCATAACCTACAAAGCTATTTAAGTTGGTACAATTTAACAGCTCCATGATTTCTGGAATACAACCTTGTCCATAATCGTTTCTAAAAAATAACATGTCATCCGCTCCTTTTCAAAAAGGAGTACTGTGCAGTACTCCTAAACTTTACTTTTTAAGTCCCATCGGCTGATCTTCGAAAATGCGAGCGTCCATCAGTTTTAAATCCGGTGCAATTGCCGGTTTAAATTCCATCTGTCCCAAGACATCTTTTTCAAGATCAACACCTGGAGCAATTTCGGTCAATGTCAAAACCCCATCTAACAGTTCGAAAACGGCACGTTCTGTGATGTAAAGAACTTTTTGTCCCGTCTGCGCTGCATATTCAGCCGCAAAGGTAATCTGTTCGACCTCATTTTTAAACTTTTTGATTTGTCCTTCTTGGAGAATCTCAAGTTTGCCATTGCCGATCTTTTCTTTTAGACCTTTGGCAGTAAAGGTACCACAATAGACAACAACAGGAGCTGTCTGCGTGATATTGATAAATCCACCGCAACCGGCAATCTTCGGACCAAATCGAGAAACGTTGATATTTCCGTGGCGATCGCATTCTGCCAAACCTAAGAATGCCTGATCCAGCCCGCCGCCATCATAGAAATCAAACTGATATGGCTGATCGATCATCGCATCTGGGTTCGTACAAGCTCCAAATGCAGTGCCGCTCATAGGAACGCCGCCGATTCCTCCAGTTTCAACAGTCAGTTTCAATCCAGGAAGTCCTTCTTCATTGGCTACGTTTGCGATTCCTTCTGGCATACCGATTCCCAGGTTGATGATTGCGCTTGGATCAAGTTCCATAGCAGCTCTTCGACAAACCACTTTACGAGCATTCAATGGCATCGGTTCAATGGAATCGACAGGGACTCGCACTTCTCCAGAGTAAGAAGGATTGTATTCTTGTGAATAAGTTTGCCAATGATTTTCAGGTTTGCCAATAACAAGGGCATCCACATAGATTCCTGGAATCTTTACATCTCGTGCGGACAGCGTACCATTCTGTACGATTTCCTTCACCTGAACAATAACTTTTCCACCGGAATTTTTCGCAGCCTGCGCAATGGATAAGGAATCAAGTGTTCCCGCTTCTTGTGTCATGACGACATTTCCATCTTCATCGGCGTATGTTCCACGAAGTAAAGCAACATTGACCGGGAAAGATTTGTAACGTAACCATTCTTCCCCATCCATTTCAATGAGTTCAACAAGATCTTCCGCTTGTCTTGTCTTTTCGTTCATTTTTGCGCCTTCCAAGCGAGGATCCACAAAAGTTTTTAAACCGATTTTTGTGATGACTCCAGGGCGATGTCCGGCAATTTCACGGAATAATAACGAAATGGTTCCTAATGGCAGGTTATACCCTTCTACTTTATTTTCAAAAACAAGTTTTTGGAATGTAGGAATCAAACCCCAGTGGCCTACAACGATTCGTTTTAATAATCCTTCATGCCCAAGATGATTCGCTCCTAATTTGTCCGTTCCGTCACCCATTCCAGCTGAGAACATTACAGTTAGATCGCGCGGATGGCCGGTATTTAAGAAACTGTTTTCAACGGCAATACTCAATTCCTGAGGATGCCCCATTCCAATAAATCCACTGATTCCCACTGTATCTCCATCTTTGATCATGGAGACAGCTTCTTCAGCTGATAATATTTTTGCCATGCGAAACCCTCCTATTTATTTTTAAATTCTTTTTCTTTTACCTTATTGACAAAACATTCCATTCCGTATGTCTGATCTTCGGTAGCGAAACAATCCGAGAAACGTTTTACCTCGATCTGGATGCCTCCATCAATGTCAGTCTGAAGACCTTCGTTGATTGCTTTTTTTGCCAGGCTAACAGCAATTGGTGCATTTTTCGCAATACCGTTGGCCATTTTTAAAACAGTTGGCATCAAATCTTCTGAAGGTACAACAGAGTTGACTAAGCCAATCGCCAATGCTTTGTCTGCTTTGATATTGCGTGCAGTAAAAATCATTTCTTTTGCGATTCCAGCAGGTACCAGACGAGCTAAACGTTGTGTACCGCCAAATCCAGGTGTAATACCCAATCCGACTTCAGGCTGGCCGAAAACAGCATTTTCGCTGGCAATACGAATATCACAGCTCATCGCTAATTCACAACCGCCGCCTAAAGCGAAACCATTGACTGCTGCGATCACTGGGCAATGCATTGTTTCGATCATACGGAAGATCTTGTTTCCATATGCACCATATTCGGCAGCTTCTTCTACATTCTTATCCTTCATTTCGGCAATATCTGCACCTGCTACAAAGCTCTTAGAACCTGCTCCAGTAATGATGGCACAATAGGTATCGGCATCATTTTCAACGGTTTGAACAGCCTCTTCCAAGTCTTTTAAAACCGCTGTGCTCAAAGCATTCAACGCTTTTTCACGATTGATCGTAATAATAGAGACATGTCCCTGTTTTTCTAAAATAACATTTTCCATGGTTATATCCTTTCTTTTTAAAAAAGGCGAAACTGGAACGTTCCGCCTCAATTTCATCGATTTATCGATTAATATTTGTAGAAACCTTCTCCTGTTTTACGTCCTAATTTACCGGCACGTACCATTTTACGCAACAAAGTACTTGCACGATATTTAGAATCGCCTGTTTCATGATACAGTACATCCATGATAGCTTCTACGATATCCAAACCAATCAAGTCTCCTAATGCCAGAGGACCCATCGGATGGTTAGCTCCTAATTGCATAGCTGTATCGATATCGCTAGCCGAAGCAATTCCTTCCTGAAGAATGAAAGTTGCTTCATTGATCATAGGTACCAAGATACGGTTGACTACGAATCCTGGACCTTCATTCACTTCAACAGGAGTCTTTCCAATGGCTTTAGAAATTTCGATAACTTTGTCTTTTACTTCGGCAGGTGTATTTGCTCCTGAAATCACTTCAACGAGTTTCATACGATCTGCAGGGTTAAAGAAATGCATACCGATCACAGGATGTTTAACTCCGTTAGCAATTTCTGTGATACTCAAGCTAGAAGTGTTCGAACCGAAGATGCAGTCGTCTTTAACGATTTCATCTAATTTTGTGAACAGTTCTTTTTTCACGTTCATCACTTCCAAAACAGCTTCTACGATCAGATCTGCATCTGCCAAATCTTCGTATACCCCAGCTTTTAAGTTTGCTTTAGCCTGATTGGCAGCTTCTTCTGTAATCTTTCCACGAGAAACTAATTTGTCTTTAGAAGCAAAGATCTTATTGACACCATTCTGTGCCCATTCCAATTTCACATCAACGACAGTAACTTGGTTTCCAGCGCTCGCAAATGCATTTGCGATCCCCTGTCCCATTGTACCGGCGCCAACTACACCAACTTTTAATGTCATAGTGAATATCCTCCTTAAGCAGCTTTTGCTTTTTTGATTTCTTCAACTAATAATGGCAGTACTTCGTTTACATCTCCCACAAATCCCATGTTGGCAATTGTGAAGATCTCTGCCTGAGGATCACGGTTGATCGCAATGATCATATCGGATTTTTCCATACCGGCAACGTGCTGAACAGCACCAGAAATACCGCAGGCAATATAAAGAGATGGACGTACGGTTTTACCAGTTTGTCCTACCTGTAAACTCTTGTCCATATAGCCATCTTCAACAACGGCACGAGTTGCACAAACAACGCCGTCTAATTCTTTAGCACAAGCTTGTAAAACATCCAGACATCCTTCGGCACCACGACCAGCTCCTACAAGGATATTTGCTTTTGTGATGTCTACTCCTTCGATGATTTTTTCAACAACTTTTTCGATTGTTACCTGTGGTTCTGTGCTTTCCCACTTAGGAGCAAATGTTACCACTTCTCCTGTACGAGCGGCATCAGCTGGAGCCATATCAAATACTTTTGGACGAATCGTGGCCATCTGAGGACGAGTGTCTGGGCAAACGATCGTACCAAACAAGTTACCGCCAAATGTAGGACGAGTAACTAATAACAATGCTTCTCCGTCTTTCGCTTTTTCTGTATCGATCTCGATCTTAGTGGCATCGGCTGTTAACCCGGCATTGATACGTGCAGCAACACGTGGTGCCAAGTCACGACCTAATACAGTCGCTCCTGTCAAGAAAGAATCTGGTTTGAATTCTTTGATGATCTGAGTCAATGCATCCGCATAGAACTGTGTTGAGTAATCTTTTAATAATTCATCATCAACAACGATGACTTTATCTGCACCGTGAGTAATCACTTCCTGTGCTTTATCTGTAATGTTAGAACCTAACAGAACACCGACTACCTGATATCCCATTTCAGGAATGCTGGCAACAAGTTTTCTTGCTTCAGAGATCAATTCATAACCCACTTCTGCAATGGTTCCGTTTTTTTGTTCTACAAATACATAAATGTCTTTGTATCCTTCAAATTTTGCCATGTTGTTCTCCTTCCTACTTTGTGATCAATTGCTTTTCTTTCAAAGTATGAGCAATTAATTCAGCAGCTTCTTGTGCAGGCATATCATAAGTCTTTGTTTCTGCACTAACATCTTTTGTAAATGTTGCATGAACTTTTGTAGGAGAACCTGCAAGACCTACTACAGAAAGGTCAAGATCCAAATCATCAAAAGTCATGATGTGTACTGGTTTATCAAAAGAATCCACAATATCATTACAGTTCATGTAACGAGGATTGTTCATGCCTGACAAAGTAGTCAATACACAAGGCATCGTTGATGTTAAGATCTGTTCTTCTTCTTCCAAAGATTTTTTAACAGTGATCTTTTCTGGAGTTACGTCAATGATCTCATCAACATAAGTGATCTGTGGAAGACCAAGGCGTTCAGCTGTTTGAGGTCCAACCTGAGCAGTATCTCCATCGATAGCCTGACGTCCGGCAATGATCAAATCAAAACCGATCTTCTTTAAAGCGGCAGCCAGTGTACGACTTGTAGCACATGTATCCGCACCACCTAAACGACGGTCAGTGATCAAATAAGCATCGTCTGCCCCACGAGCGATTGTTTCCTGCAACATACCTTTTGCTTGAGGAGGGCCCATCGATACAACCGAGATCTTGATATCTGGATTTGCATCTTTTAATTGTAAAGCGGCTTCTAACCCAGCTAAATCATCAGGGTTGATGATACTAGGAACGCCATCACGTACCAATGTACCAGTGTTCTTATCAACAGTGATCTCAGTAGAATCTGGTACTTGTTTTACTAGAACGACAATTTTCATATTCAACGATTCCTTTCTATCGTAATACCGCACCGGAAATTACCATACGTTGTACTTCTGAAGTACCTTCGTAGATCTCAGTGATCTTGGCATCACGGAACATTCTTTCAACAGGCAGATCACGAGTATATCCGTAACCACCCATCAGCTGGATAGCTTTTGTAGTGACTTCCATTGCAACTTCCGCTGCAAATAATTTTGCTTCGGCAGCCAATACTGTATATGGTTCCCCATTTTCTTTAGCCATGGCAGCACGATAAACTAACATACGAGCAGCATCTGTCTTACATTGCATGTCAGCCAGCTGGAATTGCGTATTCTGGAATTTAGAGATTGGACGTCCGAACTGTTTACGAGCTTTAACGTAAGGAACTACTTCATCAATCGCTCCCTGTGCAATACCTAAAGCCTGTGCAGCGATACCGATACGACCGCCATCCAATGTCTGCATGGCAATCTTGAATCCCTGTCCTTCTTTTCCTAATAAATTTTCAACTGGGATCTCAACATTATTAAAGATCAACTCACTGGTAGCTGAACCACGGATTCCCAATTTCTTTTCATGAAGACCAAAAGTAAATCCAGGCATTCCTTTTTCAACGATGAATGCAGAGATACCATGTGTACCTTTTGATTTGTCAGTCATCGCGAAGATGATATAAACATCAGCTTCTCCTGCATTTGTGATAAAGATCTTAGTTCCGTTCAAAACGTAATGATCTCCCTTTAATACAGCAGTTGTCTGTTGACCGGCTGCATCAGTACCTGCGTTAGGTTCTGTTAAACCGAAAGCAGCTAATTTCTTACCAGTGCAAAGATCTGGAAGATATTTTTGTTTCTGTGCATCGGTTCCAAACTGAGCAATTGGCCAAGTTCCTAAAGATGTGTGTGCACTCAGCACAACACCTGTTGTTGCACAAGTTTTAGAAAGCTCTTCTACCGCTAAGATATAGCTTAAGTAGTCAGCTCCGGCACCGCCATATTCACGAGAATAAGGGATACCCAGCATTTTCGCTTGACGCATAACTTCTACGTTTTCTTTTGGGAAACGTTCGCTTTCGTCAACATCAGCTGCGTTTTCTTTTACTTCGTTTTGCGCAACTTCTCTGAACAACTTCTGCATCATTTTCTGTTGTTCTGTCAAATTGAAATCCATAGATGAAGTTCTCCTTTCTTTTCCTGAACCATTCGATTTCTGGATATCGTGAGCATGAAAACGTTATAAAAAAATTCTCATACACTGTTATTTTACTGACATTGATATCTTCCGTCAATAAGTTTGTGCAAAAATTAACAAGTTATTTTTTATAAAAATTTCACTAGTATTTTGTTCAAATTTTATGTAAACAAATGCTCAAATTGAACAAATTTTCCTGTGTTGACAAATGTATATTTTATGACTTATTCTATCCCTATAAACTCATTGAGTAGAAAGGTGAAATTATGAGAAAAGCTTATATTGTTGCCGCAAAACGAAGTGCCATCGGAACTTTTATGGGTTCCTTGACTGATGTGGATGTGGCAGATTTTGGTGCTACGGTCTTAAAAGAAACAATAGCGCAGGCAAAAATCGATCCCAAAGATCTGGATGAAGTCTTGATTGGAAACGTGATTGCCGCTGGATTGGGTCAGAATATTGCCCGTCATGTTGCCTTCAACGCAGGTATTCCCGTTGAAGTTTGCGCTCAGTCCATCAATATGCTTTGCGGATCCGGATTGAAAGCAGTCATGGAAGCTTGTCTGAGAATCCAGGCTAATTTTGGGGACTTGTATGTTGCCGGCGGTGTCGAATCAATGACGCGTGCCCCATTCTTAACCCCATATACCATTCGTAAAGGGATTAAGAACGGAAATATGACCATGGTCGATTCCATGTTATATGATGGATTGACCGATGCAATGTACGGCATTCATATGGGTGTTACAGCCGATAACATCGCAAAAAAATACAATATTTCCAGAGAAGCGCAAGATGAATTTGCATTGGCTTCTCAACAGAAAGCTTTAGCCGCCATTGAATCAGGTCGATTCAAAGATGAAATCGTGCCTATCAACTACAAAACACGAAAAGGTGAAATGATCTTTGATACGGATGAACATCCACGCCAAACAAGCATGGAAAAACTCGCAAAACTTCGTCCTGCCTTCTCTCAAGACGGTACTGTTACAGCTGGAAATGCATCTGGAATCAACGACGGAGCCAGCTTTACGATCGTCGCCAGCGAAGATGCCGTTAAGAAATACAATTTGAAACCAATTGCCGAAGTTATCGGATTTGGACAAGGCGGTGTAGACCCTCGTGTGATGGGCCTTGGACCAACGCCTGCAATCTTGAACGCATTAAAATACGCAAACAAAAAAATCGAGGACATGGAACTGATTGAGTTAAATGAAGCCTTTGCAGCTCAATCCTTAGGTGTGATCCACGAATTAGAAGAAGCAACTGGGATGGATCGCGAAGCATTCCTTAAGAAGACAAATGTCAATGGAGGTGCCATTGCGCTGGGACACCCGGTAGGTGCATCTGGAAACCGAATCTTGGTTACTCTATTGTATGAAATGAAAAAACGCAATCTAAAAACAGGTCTTGCTTCCCTTTGCATTGGCGGAGGACAAGGTGCTGCCGTTATCGTTAATATGTGCGAATAACAACAAAATAAGCCATTTCAAATCTAAGAAATGGCTTTTTATATTGTCTTTGCGATATGCAACAGCGTTTGGAATGATTCATCCAGAAAATCCCGTAACCCACAATATTTTTGATCAAAATAAATCATATGGCATCGCCGACAGTTTTGATGGCAATACTCAATATAAGAACAGGTCAAACAAGCCTTGCTTGAATAAGATTCGCGGTGAAGAAAAGACTGTGCTTTGGGAGAGTTTTGAATTGATTCAATGGAATCGTCTTTGATGTTTCCGCAACGCCATTGGTCAAAGGCATAAAAATCACAAGGATAGACACTTCCGTCCGATTCGATAATATTTTGAAAAGTGCACTGCCCCATCATGCCGCATTGAAACGGTGTCCTTCCCTGCAGCAATAAGATCCAATTATCAAAAAATGAAATGCTGAAGTAATTTCCTTTTTGAAACTCTTTGAACCAGAGACGAAACAATACTTTGTAAAATTGAGCAAATTGTTTTGGTTTTAACGAATAAGGACTCGTTTCAGTCCCTAAAGGCGGTAAACAAGGAATCAGCTGAACATAACGAAAATCTAATTCTTTGATCCACCGAAAATACTGAACAGGATGTTTGGATAAAGTTGAGGTCAATACCGTTAAGATATTGAAACGAATTTGATGTTTTTTTAACATCCCAATATTCTTGAGGATCGTTGTGTAGCTCTTCTTTTGTCCGATAGGACGGAAATAATCATGATATTCCTGCGGACCATCCAGAGATAATCCGACCAAAACATCATGCCGCTTAAAGAAGTCACACCAACGATCATCGATCACAAGTCCGTTTGTTTGAAAAGAATAATGAATTCTCGCCTTCGGATTTCGATTTTGTACTTCTTTTACAAACTGTTCATAAAAGGATAAACCCGCTAGCGTCGGTTCTCCTCCCTGAAAAGCGAAAGTTACATCATCATAAGGTAAACTTTGATCGATCAAAGCTCGCATCGTTTCTAATGACAGAATGTTTGAAGGAATCGCTTGTTCTTGATAAGAATGAACATCTTTATAAAAACAATATTTACAATCCATATTACATGCCGCAGAAACAGGCTTGATCAAAAACTGTATTGATTTCATGAATCTATTATAAAAAAAAAGAGTGCAATTTGCACTCTTATCCGATTAATCCATATCAAACCATTGAATTCCGCAAGCTGGAACGTCAACTTCAAATGAACTTCCATCACCTTTATAGATCATAGATTTCTGTGGTTCATAAGTATTGTTGACAACGCAGAAGCTGTTTGTCGATGGATATACATTGACATCTAAATTATAGTTATCACTATACCATTTCTTCAAATCATCTTCTTTGTGAGCTGCGTAATAAATCGCACGATACAATAAGCGTGTGTTCTCAAAACTGAATGGAAGACCATTGATGTATACAGAACGGCCTTTTCCATACTCGTTGCACGCAAGGTTTACATGAAGATCTTTATCACGGATGACTGTCGTTTCAGGCAGTGCATAAACATTGTTGATGCATTCGCCCCAGTCTTCATGTTCTAACTGTTCCACGATAAAGTGATCGTGACTATCCCAATTGTACTTATCAGTATGGAGGGTGAAGCCTAATTCTTCATCGACTCCTAAGACATCGTACAGGGTGAAATACTTTCCATTCTTCGCGCAGGCAGTTGGCTCTCCAACACCGATGAATCCCCCGCCTTGATCGACATATCGGCGTAAAGTGGAAATGATCGTTTCATCAAACTCTTCTCCTCCGCTGAAACTTGTGTATGCCGAACCTACATTGATCAAAACATCGACATCGTTCAATGTATCAGGATCTTTTCGGATATCATCGAAACTAATAAAGCGAACATGGAATGGGAATCCGCTCAGCGCTTCCATAACCCCGGTATAGGAATAGATCTGTTTGTACCAGATCGCATGATGCACTAAATGCGTTCCCCATCGTCTTAATTCACCCCAACTATTTAATACACCCACCGTCATATGAGTATATGGTTCTTGTTGGTTGATATGTGAATATAATTCACGGAATTCGTCACATACTTTTTCAATATAATCAATGAACTCTGGGAATTTTAAAGCCAGTTTTAAATAACCTCCATATCCGATACGGTCCACCGGACTTCTTAAAATAGCACGTCGGGCAGTGACCCAGTTGATTTTCGCTTCTTGTAACGGATCTCCTCCGTCATAGAAAGTATCCGGGAAGAAGTATGGAAGGAATCGTCCTTCCGTATATTTGACCCCTTCAATATCAGAAATTAAACGCAAGGTAGTACCAGAGCCCACGGAACCAACAACCGCATCAAGCCCGATCGAACTGAAATACTTACCATATGGTTCTGTTCCGATCCAGTGATCACCCAAGAACATCATTGCTTCTTTGCCATATTCATGACAAATATCAACAAATTTCTTGGCAAGTTTACAAACTTCACGCTGCTGGAAATCCATGAAGTCCAAGTATTCCTTTGTCGGTACACAGAATGTCGAGTTATTGAAACCTTTGTTGATGATATACTCCGGTCGGAAAGGATACCCTACTTCCTCTTCAAATTGTTTCAAGATATAAGGAGAAACGGAGGCGCTATATCCAAACCAGTCGACGTATTTTTCACGAGCTTTTTCATCAAATTGTAAAGTAAATTGATGGAAGAAAGTCGTGAAGCGAACAACGTTGACATCCGTTCTTTCCTGACAGAAACGACGGAATTTGTCCAATACATATTTTTGTGTTTTAGGCTGACGCACATCGTAAGTCATCTGATGTTCTTCGCCTTCCCATTCATTGGTCAAGCTATTGTACATGTGAACCGGATCCCAGATCACAAACGCCAAGAAACTTACTGTATATGCATGGTACGGAATCGTATTATGAATCGTCACTTCACGAGTTTCTTCATCATAATCCCAATCCGATATCACAGTATCTGTCGTTCGATCAATCACTTCCCACCAGCGGTGAATATCGTCGATCGTATTCGGTTTTAACTGATCTGCATAGAAATGTTTCATAATACAGATCTTCAATTCAGTCGATTTAGCCGTGATAAAATCACTCATCAAATACATTTGTTGGATTTCATCCGGATTTGCTTTGGCCCATTCGTTGTCTTTACGAGTGGTGTAATAGGTTGCGTATTGTTTGATGTCCATATTACGCAATTCTTCCGGCATGTCCGTGCCGTCACAATCGCGAATTGCATCCGCTTTCCAACGATTGATCACATCGATCGTCTCATCGATCACATCCACATCCGTCGGTACGGTTACTCTTCCTTTATTGATCATTTAAATGTCCCCTTTACTGTTTCAATCAGTTTCAAAAAAGCTTCGTTTCCTATTTCGTCTAAGGAGAATATTCCACAATGACGAAGTCCTTCCACAAACACAGTTGCGATTTCTTGCTGCAAGTTTATCATAACTGTATCTTCCTTCCAATCGTATTTTGATTGGATCGTATCTAGCCATTTCTTGTGAGATTCAATAGACTCTGTGTATTTGTCATACAACAAATAGTCTCGCATATCATTCATTTCTTGTTTCAATCGAGCCGGTAGAACGGCAAGTCCCATGACCTCGATCAAACCAATATTCTCTTTTTTGATATGATGAACCTCTTCATGAGGATGAAAAATACCCAACGGATGTTCTTCATCTGTACGATTGTTTCGAAAAACAAGATCCAATTCATATTGACCATTACGACACCGGGCAATACTTGTGATCGTATTGTGCGGCTGGTTTTGCGTATGCGCTAAGACGCCGATTGACGGATCACTATAATCTCTCCAAACTTGCAGAATATGAGCTGCCAGATCAATCAGTTCGTCTGTTGATGAAGAGGATAATCGCAATACACTCAAAGGCCAATATAAACGCGATGCCTTAACACCATTCTCAAAATCAAACGTTTGGTAAGTTTTAGCATCTGCCATAGCAAAATTATAATTTCCTCCCTGAAAATGATCATGCGACAAGATTGATCCCCCTACGATAGGAAGATCTGCATTCGACCCAATAAAGTAATGAGGAAATTGTTTCACAAAATCAAATAAACGGATGAAAGTCTCACGACAAGTTTTCATCGGTGTATGAGATTTTGATAGAACGATACAATGTTCGTTGTAGTACACATAAGGTGAATATTGTAGATACCACGTGTCGTTGTCTAATGTTACAGGAATCACACGGTGATTGCTGCGGCCGTCACAGTTTGCATTTCCATGATATCCTTCACATTCTTTACAAAGTACACATTGTGGATAACTTGTTGAAACGACTGACTTAGCCTTCGCGATATCACGAGGATCTTTTTCCGGCTTGGAAAGATTGATCGTGATATCCATCGTACCATATTCGGTTTTAGCCTTATAAGAAATATTTTTATCAATACGGTCTTTTCGAATGTAATTATCGGCAACACTCATATGATAGAAATAGGAAGTTGCCTTTTGAGGGTCCTGTTTGCATTTATCATAAAATGTCTCAATCAAATCAGAAGGTCGTTTGACAAAACAATTCATGATTTCACTGTCAAAAGCATCCCGATTCCGCAAAGTATCTTCAATGATTCCTTTTTTAACCGCATAGTCACATAAAGGAGAAAGAAGATCGCTGACATAATGATATGAGATCCGATCATTAGTTGGCTCCCAGCTCTCTTCTTTCAACAAGGACAAAACTCGATTTCTTGCATAGATACGATCATAAGACGTGATCAATTCCTGATCAATGGCATAGTCAAGCAATGTCTCTAGAACAGCTCTCATACAGCTATCCTTAAATAATTCGATTTTCAGTTTCAGGATCGAAGAAGTGGATCTTGCTGAGATCCATGGTTAATTCAATATCTTCATGCCCTTTAACTTCTTGACGAGAAGGAATCTTAGCATTCAGCGGCTCTCCATTATAAGTGCCATGAAGGATATACTCATGCCCTACAAGTTCTGCAACATCGATATGATAAGTAAAAAGTCCGGAAGGATACGTTTCCGCAACGATTCCTTCAGAATGCATATCTTCTGGACGAATACCTAAGACAACTTTCTTTCCGTTATAAGCTTCCATTTTTTCATGGAACATTTTTGGAACATCGATCACATGATCACCTGAAGTAAATTGATGATCCTGGTAAGTTCCGTGAATAAAGTTCGTAGCTGGAGCTCCTAAGAATCCCGCAACAAACATATTTGCCGGATTGTTATAGATTTCTTTTGGAGTACCGATCTGCTGAATGTATCCAGCTTTCATAACGACGATACGATCCGCCATCGTCATAGCTTCTGTCTGGTCATGGGTTACATAAATAGAAGTCGCACCGATTCTTTCATGTAATTTGATGATCTCACTGCGCATCTGCACACGAAGTTTCGCATCCAAGTTTGACAACGGTTCATCCATCAAGAATACTTTTGCGTTACGAACGATAGCACGGCCTAAGGCAACACGCTGACGCTGTCCCCCGGATAACGCTTTTGGTTTACGATCCAAATAAGGTTCAATTTCCAAAATACGAGCGGCTTCCTTAACACGTTTATCTATTTCTTCTTTTGGTGTCTTTCGAAGCTGAAGGCCAAATGCCATATTGTCGTATACACTCATATGTGGATACAATGCATAAGATTGGAATACCATGGCGATATCACGATCTTTTGGCTCGATATCGTTCATCAATTTTCCGTCAATATAAAATTCACCGGCTGTAATATCTTCCAAACCGGCAATCATACGAAGAGTCGTCGATTTACCGCATCCAGAAGGTCCAACGAAAACAATAAATTCTTTATCTTTGATCTCAAGGTTAAAATCAAAAACAGCCTGAACATTATTGTCATATACTTTATCAATATGTCTTAAAGACAATTCTGCCATATTCTGTTCCTCCTATTTATATTTTCTATTGTACAGATAGATCAGAACCATAATTCCGATGACACCAACGATTTGGATCATCAAGTAAGGAATTCCTACCGTTTTCTGACCATAGATGACTAAGCCAACACAGATAAAAAACGCAATAAATTTTAAGATTGTCTTAAAAATATTACTTTCATACATAACTGTTCCCTCCTTAGTCTTTCAAGCCACCAAGGCTCATACCTTGTGTCAATTTTTTCTGTACAATGATATACAGAATCAAGGTTGGAACCATGGCAATTACCAAACCAGCATACATCGTACCATAATCCGCTGCAGAACGCTGCGCCTGCATCAAGTTACGAAGGCCCACCGACAATGTCGCATGTTCTGTCTCCAGTAACGTAAAGGCAACCATATATTCATTCCAATATGCCAAGAACTGGAACAAGATGACGGTAATGATACTTGGGCGAGCCATAGGAATCATGATCTTAGTCATTGTCTTAAAGTAACCACATCCATCGATCAAAGCGGCTTCCTCATAAGCTTTCGGCAATGATTGGAAATATCCTGATAACAGATAAACTGTAAATGGTAAACTGGTGGAAGCATAGACAATCGCCAATATCAACTTGTTGTCAACCAGGAAATGGGTCACTCCCAACATATTATCAATATTAAACAGATTCATATAAATCGGTAAAACGATGTAGTTCATGTTGATAAACAAACCCGCCATGAATAACAAGTTCATGAATTTTTTACCTTTAAACTTGAATCGCGCCAGTACATAGGAGCAAGGCAAGGCAACAACCAATAAGATCGCTAAGGCCATCGCAACGACAATGACTGTATTGAGCAGATAATCGCCCATTCTTGCCTTTTCAAAAGCTTTTACATAGTTGCCCCATTGGAGTACTTCAGGCCATGCCCAAGGATTAGCAGCATTTAATTCAAGCTGCGTTTTTAAACTTGCGAGGAATACCCAAGCAATCGGAACAACAATCGTAATTGCAAATACGATCATTACAAAGTAAATAAAGATCTTATACCATGCATGAGGTGATAAATTTTTCATTTTTTTCATAAATACACCTCCTAGAACTGCAATGGATCACGTTTCGTTACTCTATTTAAAGCACCCGCCATAGAGAATGCCAAAATAAACGTGATTACACCAATCGCCATACCATAACCAAGGTTGCCAGAGAATGCCTTAGAATACATATAGTTCAACATGACTTGAGTTCCAAACTGTCCGTTGGTATTGACCTGTACAAATAAGAAACTCAAGTTGATCGTTGAAATTACGAAGAATGTCAACGTTTGACGAATATTATCCCAAATACAAGGCAATGTGATCATAAAAAACTGTTTGAATTTTCCAGCACCTTCCAAAGAAGCCGCTTCATACAAGTTTTCTGGAATAGAAGTCATACTGGCCATATACATTACCATATAATAACCGATTGCTTGCCATACCAGTGCACCAATGATCGAGAAGATAATGATCTCCGGATCCCCCATCCATTGACGAGTTAAAGAATCCAATCCAATGGAAGATAATAGAGTATTCAACAGACCATTACTTGGTGCATAGATTGCCGAGAAGATCCCCGCAATGATAACGATATTCAAAATATTTGGAATATAGAAAATAACACGGAATAAGTTTTTTCCCTTGAATTCTTCTCTTGTCAACAAAGTTGCGAAGAAGATTGCCAATACAATCGTAAACATAGTGATGACCACAATGATCAAGATCTGATTTTGAATCGATTCAAGGAAAATGGAGTCATTGAATAAAGTTTTGAAGTTCTTTAATCCAATAAACGTCTCATCACCTACAAAGCTTGATTTTTGATACAGAGAATATCGGAATACCTGAATGGTAGGGATTACAATAAACAGAGTAACGAGAATCAGAGCAGGTGCCAGACATGCAGCAACAAAGCGCGATTGTGCTTTCTTTTTTGTCATTTTGTCCTCCTTATCTCTCTAGTCTAAATAAAGCGGTGAAAGAATCACCGCTTTATAGTTTCATATCACTGTTTTTTTATTCTGCAGACAGAGGATTTTCACGTAATGTTGTCCAAAGTTCTGTCAGTGATTCTTGCCATGTATCAACAGTAACGCCTTCTTTACCACTTGCGATTTCTTCGATAGGACCATAGATTGTTCCTTTGAAGTCAACATCTGGAACAGCTGTTGCATCATAAGCGGCATATGTACCGGATACAGCTTTTACACCTTCCATGTTATAAACATCAAACAGACCTTTTAACTGTTCGTCAGCTAATAAGCTAGCAGAATCTTTTCTTGGTGAAACGATATTGTGAGATGCGAAAATCTGAGCGGCATCTTCAGAGTATAAGAACTTGATAAACGCTTTTGCGTCATCAGCATTTGCAGCTTCTGCAGGGATCCAAACAGTTTCAGTCATTGTAGTAACTACGCGATCTCCACCTTCTTCAAATGCAGGTAAAGGCATTACACCCCAAGAGAATCCTTCAGGAGTCGTTTCAGCCATTTCGGCAACGATCCAAGATCCGTTTGGCATAAATACGGCTTTACCATCGATCATAGACTGCTGGTTAACAGTAAATCCACCATCAACGTTAGCGTTCGCTACTGTGTCTTTTTCAAGATATTCAGGACCAACTAATTTAGCGATCGTTTCAAGAATCAGTTTTCCTTCATCGGAATCCCAAGTTCCTTCACCGTATTTCAATGCGTTCTGGAAGTATTCTTCTCCACCAGCCTGGTATAACATACCTAACAATGTGTTATCGAAGTAACCTCTGATTGGATAAGTAAACAAGTATTTGTTTGCATCTTCAGAATGAACTTGGTCACCTAAAGCAAACATTTCATCCCAAGTTGTAGGAAGTTCTTCATCACTTAATTCCGCTTTGTTGTAGTATAAACCAGCTGGTGTATACATAATTGGAGCTAAGTAGCTCTTTCCATCGCCAAAATATTCAGCTGTTGGTGAAGTAATAGAAGTATCAATTTCATCTGCTACTTCTTCCATTACATCACTGATATCCATTACTTTATTGCTGTTCAGCATAGATTCAGTGTAGTTAGATGCCTGTCCCAAGTTGTAGTAAACAAGGTCTGCATACTTACCAGAAGCGTTGTCTTTCTGCATTTCCTGGTCGATTTCTTTACTCCAACGGATCTGAACATCAACATCAGGATTTGCTTCTTCGAAAGCAGCAGCTGCTTCTTCCAAGAATTCTGTACCGTTTCCGCCTTCGAAAGCATCAAACGCTAAAATACGCTGACCATCTTCGTTAGTAGGAACTTCGGCTTCTGCAGTATCAGAGCTTCCTCCTGAGCTACAACCAGTAACAAGTGTAGCCATAGCCAGAGCTACAGCCCCAGCTCTATAAAATTTGTTCATATTATCCTCCTCCTCTAATAATTAGAACTTCATTTGATTTCAGTATAAAGAAATGTAAGCGCTTTTACTACACGATTCTTGTTAGTTTTTTTAGAGATATTGCTTTTTCGCAAAAAACGACAAAATCATGAAATGTCAAGTAAAATATGCTATACTACAAAAAGTATATAAAACACTTATAGATCATGACTGAAGGAGGATCTCATAATGAAAAAGAAACCGAATATCGTTTTGCTCATGTGTGATCAATTTCGCGGGGATTGTTTATCCATCGCCAATCATCCAGATGTACAGACTCCCTATTTAGATTCCATTGGGAATGACGGAACGGTCTTTGATCATGCTTATAGCGCCACTCCCAGCTGTATACCTGCACGCGCTGCCATATTTACCGGGCGAAGTCAGGAAGGTCACGGTCGTGTCGGATATGAAGATGGGATCGACTGGAATTACACGCATTATTTAGCAGAAGAATTCTCAAATGCTTCCTATCAGACAGAATGTATCGGGAAAATGCACGTGCATCCGCCAAGACTCACATGTGGTTTTGATCACATTCGTCTGCACGATGGGTTTTTACATAATCTAAGACAAGACTCAATTCCCCATTGGATGCACCAAGAAGTCTGTGATGATTATTTATATGATCTAAAAAATAAAAAAGGTCTGCAAGCGGATGTAACCGCATCAGGATTGGAATGCAATTCATGGGTCACTCATCCTTGGATCTATGAAGAAACACTGCACCCTACGAATTGGGTCAGTGATGAAAGTCTTCGCTTTTTAGATACAAGAGATCGTACAAAACCGTTTTTTATGATGTCATCCTTCTTGCGGCCGCATCCCCCTTTTGATCCGCCGCAATCGTATTATGATTTATATAAGGATAAAGACTTGCGCGCTCCGGCAAAAGGCGATTGGGACGATTTAGCACAGACTCAAAAACATCATTTCGAGCCCAACTCGATTTATGGTAAAGATGATGATCGCGTCCAGCACGATGTCATGGCTGGTTATTATGCTTGCATCACGCATGTTGATCATCAGATTGGCCGCATCTTATTTAAGCTGCAGGAACAAGGTGTCTTAGAAGATACGATCGTACTGTTTGTCAGTGACCATGGCGAAATGTTATTCGATCATAGTCTATGGCGAAAAGTATTCCCTTATCAAGGAAGCGTCCATATCCCGTTCTTGATGCGTATTGGAAAGAATATCTTACCTAAGCAGAAAAAAGTGATCCATGAAGTCGTAGAATTAAGGGATATCATGCCTACCCTGCTTGATCTTTGCGGGTTGCCCATTCCGGATACAGTGGACGGAAACTCCTTGGTTCCTCTTTTGACCGAAGAAAAAGATTCACTTCGGGATTACATTCATGGTGAGCACAGTTTCCACTCCGGTCTGTCGAATCATTATATCGTAACCAGACAATACAAATACATTTGGTATAGTGAAACAGGCATGGAACAGTTCTTTGATTTAGAAAAAGATCCCCAGGAAACGCATAATGCGATTCAGGATCCTGCCTATCAAAGCACAATTGAATCTTTACGAGAGGCTTTGATCAAAGAATTAGCTGACCGTCCTGAAGGATATAGCGATGGAAAACAACTGATCGTCGGAAAGACACCTGTGAATATGATCAAATATCGACCTTAGAGGGCTCATTCAGCCCTTTTTCTTTTGTCCAAAAACACAAAAAATTTACTTGTGAAAAAATTATTTTGTTCATTGATTTTCCCACCTTCCTATGATAAAGTCAAAGGTGGTAAGAAATACCTTAAACAAAATGGAGGAAAAGTCATGAGTAAAAAAATCGTATTAGCTGGTGCCTGCCGTACAGCCATTGGGAAAATGGGTGGTGCTTTAAGCAATACACCGGCTGCTGACTTAGGAGCTATCGTAATCAAAGAAGCTCTTAATCGTGCTGGTGTAAAACCGGAACAAGTTGACGAAGTTTTGATGGGATGTGTTATTCAAGCTGCACAAGGACAAAACGTTGCCCGCCAGGCATCGATCAAAGCTGGTTTACCAATTGAAGTTCCTGCAGTCACTTTGAATGTTGTTTGTGGATCTGGTTTGAACTGTGTGAATCAGGCTGCCGCAATGATCAAAGCTGGTCAAGCGGATATCGTCGTTGCAGGTGGAATGGAAAATATGTCTATGGCTCCATTCGCATTGAATAAAGCTCGTTTTGGTTACCGTATGAACAATGGTGTATTGGTGGATACGATGATCAACGATGCATTGACGGATGCCTTCAATCATTATCATATGATGATCACTGCCGAAAACATCTGCGATCAGTGGGGATTGACTCGTGAAGAATTGGATGCATTCTCTGCAAATTCTCAGCAAAAATGTGAAAAAGCGCAAGCAGAAGGTAAATTCGATGATGAAATCGTACCAGTTCCTGTAAAAGTTAAAAAAGAAATCGTTGAATTCAAGAAAGACGAAGGACCTCGTGCTGGTACAACACCAGAAACTTTAGCCAAACTTCGTTGCTGCTCTGGTAAAGATGGTGGATTGGTTACAGCTGGTAACGCTTCCGGAATCAACGATGGAGCTGCTGCCATCGTAGTGATGAGCGAAGAAAAAGCAAAAGAACTTGGTGTAACTCCAATGGCTACTTGGGTTGATGGTGCGTTAGCTGGTGTAGATCCAAAGATCATGGGTATCGGTCCAGTGGCTGCTACAAAAAAAGTTATGGAACGTACTGGATTAAGTGTTGACGATATGGATCTGATCGAAGCAAATGAAGCGTTTGCAGCTCAGTCTGTAGCTGTTGCGAAAGAATTGAACTTCAACATGGATAAAGTCAATGTCAATGGTGGAGCCATTGCCTTAGGACATCCGGTTGGCGCTAGTGGATGCCGTATCCTGGTTACCCTGTTACACGAAATGCAAAAACGTGATGCAAAGAAAGGTTTAGCAACTCTGTGTATCGGTGGCGGTATGGGATGTGCCACGATCGTTGAACGCGACTAATTGTAATGCAATAAAAAAAGCTGTATCTTTTCGATCATTGATCAGAAAAGCTCTACAGCTTTTTATTATGGTTAAATATTTGTGTAATGGAAAATATTATAAATATTGATACAGATAATCAAGATCATCAAACCGATAAACAGTTTGTCCACGGTTTTCTCATCGATCTTTTTGTTGATCTTTCTTCCGCATACCCCACCAAGGATTCCGCAGACGATCATTCCTGCCAACAACAATATTTCTATGGAAGGCAGCCCGCTTAAAAGGTTGCTGATCAAACTCGCACCTTGAGAAAACAAAATGATATATAAAGAGTTTTGAGCAGCTTCTTTTGTTTTCATCGTAAAGAAATAATAAAGAACGACCAAATTAATGGGTCCTCCTCCGATTCCCAAAAAGGAAGAAAAACCGCCTAAAATCAATCCAATCAACAAACAAGACAGTAAGTTTGTCACCCGTAAAGTATGGATCTTATCTTTATTGATCGTATAAATCAAAGTTCCCAGTGTAATCAACAAAAGAATAGCCGCCTGGACAGCCCCCGCGGTATTCGGTGTTTCAAACAAAGAAGCGACAAAACTAAAAAGTTCTTTTCCGATCAGTCCGCCTATCGCCGCTCCAATCGCTAACGGAGTTCCAATCTTCATATTAACGGAAGAGTCTTTAGCGATAAAACTTTTACAAACAGAGTACGTGGTCATCGATAAAACTGTACAGCCCGATAAAAAATTGATCACGGATACATCCAGCACACCGAAGGCATCCATGACCGGCTTGATGATGATTCCCCCGCCAATCCCACAGATGGCTCCGATGATCGAAGCTGAAAAACTGATCAAGAAAAACAATATATACATAAAATCATTCACCGCTTCCTTTTTTAATATTTTATAACAGAATCCTCGAATTCTTTAAAAATATCTTGTTCTTTTCTTTAGATGAATTGCCATTCCTTCAGTCAAATCACAAAAATTCGTTTATAATAGAAAAAAAGGAGTATTAAATATCATGAAAACATTTATTGCAGTGGACTTGGGAGGAACCAATATTCGTGCCGCAATCGTGCAAGAAGATGGAAAAATCTTAGATGTCCAAAAATCAAAAACCGAAGCACATTTAGGAAAAGACCACGTCATGAAAACCATGGAAGACCTGATTGCTTCTTTAAAAGGTTATGAAGAAGCGGAAGGTATCGGTTTAGGAATTCCAGGCCCTACGGATACGGTCAACGGTAAAATCATTATTTCTAACAATTTACCGGATTTGATCGGCTATCCTATCGCAGATCATATCCGAAACCGTTTCAATAAGCCGACATTTATGGCAAACGATGTAAAAGTGGCAGGTTTGGCAGAAGCATTGCTGGGTGAAGGACGCGGAAAACAAAATGTATACTTTATGACAATATCCACCGGTGTAGCCGGCGCTATGATCTTAGATGGAAAAGTGCTCTCCGGATTCCATGGACATGGCGGAGAAATTGGAAATGCGATCATCGATCCCACTCGCGATCCTATTGCCGGTTTAAATCCGGGAGCCGCTGAATCTTGGGTATCCGGTCCGGCCATCGTTCGTGAAGGAAATAAAGCTTGCCAAAAAACATTTGAACACGCTGGTCAACTATTTGAAGCTGCCACAACCGATCCAAATGCCAAACAAGTTGTTGAACGTTTTAAAGACGATCTCGCAGTTTTATTAGCGAACGTATGCTTTGTCTGTGATCCTGAAATGATCCTGATTCAAGGTGGTGTCATGAAATCAAGCGCTGATTTCCTGGAAGATGTGCAAGAACGAATGAGAAAACTGCTGTTCCCTGGAATGCGCGAAACAACATTAGCCAGCGCCACCATTGAAGAACCAGGTCTTGTAGGGGCTGCGATGCTCGCAAAATCACAAATGAATGAATAAAATCGCCTGATTATTATATTTTCTTTGTTTTTAACCGATCGAAAGGATCGGTTTTTTTTATAATATTGCGTTCTTGAAAAAGGACCGCAATAAATTTATAATATTCGTATGCCGAATCAACAATATATCATCAATGAAAAATCTTTTGATAATATCAAAATGAATTTAATTTATATCTCGCAAGGAATCTATGGAGATGACTGGCATAGTAAACAACATATGCATCATTGTACAGAATTATTCTATGTGACGAGAGGAAAAGGTTTATTTCAGACCGCTAATGAAACCTTACATCTCAAAGAAGATGATCTCGTTATCGTCAACCCTAATGTCAGTCATACAGAACTTGGATATGATAACAATTTATTTGAGTACATCGTATTAGGCTTTGAAGGCACTGAGTTTTATGAAAAAGGATTAAAGCTCGAAAGTGATGTATTTTGTGCGAACTATCAAGATTATAAACATGAGATCTTATTTTATTTGAAGACTCTGCTTCTGGAAGTCAAAAACCAGGAGCCCTATTATCAGGAACAATGCCAAAATCTTTTGGAAATCTTAATTATCAATATTATCCGTCGTTCCAAGATCGAATTACATATCTCCCCAAGCAAGAAAGTCAATCGAGAATGTATTTTTGTCGAAAACTATATCAATGAACACTATAAAGAAAATATCACCTTGGATCATTTGGCTGAGGCTGCCTATGTCAATAAATATTATCTAGCACATACATTTAAAAAACAAAAAGGGATCTCCCCTATCAACTTTCTTCTGGAAAAACGAATTGAGGAATCCAAGATTCTTCTGCGAACGACAAATCTATCCGTGAACGAGATCAGTCAAATTGTTGGATTTTCAAGTCAATCTTATTTTGCCCAAAGTTTTAAACGAACGATGCACCAAACACCATTAGAATATCGTCGTGCTCAAACTGCCGATGAATCCCGAAAAAGAGGTTCTGTCTTCTGAAGACAAAACCTCTATTTTTTTATTGTTCTTGATGAAGATCGTGTAAGATCTTTTCAATGCGGTTTCCTTGTTCCAAGCTTAAGTCTTGTACAAAGACCAGATCCGGCATTTTTCGAATCTTGATCTTCTTTGCCAGATTCGATCGAATAAATCCTTTACTTTGATTCAAAACGCGCAGTCCGGCATCATTACGCGTCTGTTGCCCGAGAAAAGAAACATAGACTTTGGCTAAACTTAAGTCTTTTGTACATTGAACATCCGTTACAGTCACAAAGCCTAGCTTTGGATTCTTTAATTCGAACTGAAGGATCCTTGAGATCTCCTTTAACAGGATATGATCCATTCTTTCTGCTTTTAAAACAGCCATTATGCCTCCTGCACTTCTTGATCTTCGTAAGCTTCAATGATGTCGTCCACTTTGATGTCATTATAATTTTCAATGGTCATACCACATTCAAAACCATTTGTAACTTCTTTAACATCATTTTCAAAACGACGAAGAGAACCTAATTTTCCTTCGTATTGGACAATGCCGTCACGAATCAGACGTACTTTACAATCACGGCGAACACAGCCGTCAGTCACCATACATCCGGCAATCGTTCCGACTTTTGAAACCTTATAGATTTGTCGAACTTCTGCCTGTCCAATTACGACTTCCTCATAAACAGGAGCCAGCATACCTTTCATGGCTGATTCGAGTTCTTCCAAAGCTTTATAGATGATATTGTGCAGACGGATCTGAACACCCTCCTCTTCGGCTTTCTTTCGAATCGCAGCACTTGGTCGAATGTTAAATCCATAGATAATGGCATTAGAAGCCATGGCTAACATGATATCAGATTCTGAGATCGTGCCCACTGTTGAACGAATGACATTGACGCGCACTGTGTCTACATCCAATTTTTCCATACTGGCTTTTAAAGCTTCGGCAGATCCCTGAACATCCGCTTTGATCAAAACGTTGATTTCCTGTAAGTCGCCTTCTTCAACCTTCTTGGCCAGATCTTCCAAAGACATCGCACTAGTTTGATTACGCTCTTTCAAAATCTGTTTTTCCAGACGTTGATTGGCGATTTCTTGCGCCTTCTTATAATTTGCATAAGCCATGAAGACATCTCCAGCACGAGGAACATCATTCAAACCGATGATCTCAACAGGACAACTTGGTTCTGCATGTTTGATCTCCTGCATACGATCATTGGTCATCTTACGAACGCGACCAAAAGAGCTTCCCACAACGATACTATCCCCTGCATGCAAGGTGCCTCTTTGAACCAATAAGGTCGCAACTGGACCACGTCCTTTATCCAATTTAGCTTCAATAACTGTACCGCTGGATAAACAATTTGGATTCGCTTTTAATTCCTGCATATCCGCAACCAGCAACATGGTCTCTAACAGTTCCGGAACCCCTTCGCCTGTTTTAGCACTGATCTTAGTGAAGATCGTGTCTCCGCCCCATTCTTCTGGCATGATACCAAGCTCAGCCATTTCCGACATGATACGGTCAGGATTGGCTCCCGGTTTATCCATTTTGTTGACCGCAACCACAATAGGTACGCCGGCTGCTTTCGCATGATCGACCGCTTCTTTGGTTTGCGGCATAACACCATCATCAGCCGCAACAACGATAATAACGATATCGGTCACTTGAGCACCACGAGCACGCATAGAAGTAAAAGCTTCATGGCCTGGAGTATCTAAAAAAGTTACTTTGCGGCCATTGACATTGACCTGATAAGCTCCGATGTGCTGTGTGATTCCACCAAACTCTTCACCTGTGACATTGGTTTTACGAATCGTATCCAACAACGTTGTCTTTCCATGGTCTACGTGTCCCATGATCGTAACGACCGGAGGACGAGGGACCAAATTCTCTTCTTTATCTTCGATGTGACCCAGCTGTTCTTCAATATCGTCTTCTTCAATAATGATCTCTTTATGCGGTTCACAATGGAACTCCATACAGATCAATTCAATATCGTCGTCGCTAAGCACGGTATTGATCGTAGACATATTTCCCATCATAAATAAAAACTTGATGATATCGGAACTATTTCTTTTTAAAAGCTCAGCTAACTGGCCCACGGTCAAAGTATCATGATAAGTAATTTCTTTAGGATACTCTACTTTTTTCGTCGGTTGTGGTCGGTTGTTATTTCGCTGATTGCGATTCCGATTGGGTTTTTTCTTTTGTTTGTTGTAAGCCATCTGATATCACCGTTCCTTTTCTTTGTTCTAATATCCGACTCGCAAGATTGCGATCCGTTATAGAAAATGCTACAAAAGATCGTTTCGTGATATGATCAAATTCTGTTTGATCTACACCAAAACAAGGTATTTCATAAAATCGGCATTTATCCAAGATCTTCTTCTTGGAATTTTGACCCATCTGATTTGAATAGATAACAAGTTTCGCCGTCTGATTCTGGATACTTGGCAAAAGTTTTGATCCCTTACAAATCTTATTTGCCTTAAATGCAACTTGGGCATAAGTGATCCATTTATTCATCACAGTACGTTTCCAATTGATCAAAGATCTCTTGCGGGATCGTTGTTTCTAAAGCACGATCTAAGGCATGATTCTTTCTTGCCTTCTCAATGGTTTGTCTTGAACGAGAAACATACGCTCCATGTCCATTCTTTTTCCCTGTAGGGTCGACAACGATCTCCCCTTCCGGTGTGCGAACAACACGGATCAATTCTTTTTTAGGAAAACGTTCTTGCGTTACAACGCATTTACGCATAGGTATCTTACGCATAGAAACTCCTAATCATCATAGTATTCGTCGAATTCTTCATAATCGACGTCTTCATCCCAAATATTTTCTTCTTCCATCTGTTGTGCTTCAATTTCCGCAAGTTCTTCTTCAGAATAAATCGGGCGCATTTGTTCGAACTGTTGTTTTGCTTCAGAAAGATCCGTCTTCTCTTCTTTAGTTTCTTTAGGCTCTTCATGTTTTTTCTTTGAAGTTTTTGAAACCGTTTCTTGTTTCGAAGAAGCATCCGCAAAATTTTCAAACTTGGATGTGTATTCAACGACAGGAGCAGCAGATGCTTTCTCTTTTCGTTTTGCTTTCGCAATTCGAGCAGCCTCTTCCATTTCATCCATTTCTTTTTTCTCTTGTTCTTTTTCAAACAATGTTGTTGTGTTTTGAAGAGGTGCTTCTTCTTCGATATCCAACATCGTATCTACATCTTCATAAGTGAAATCAGCGACATCGACATTTTCGATCTCAGTATCCGCTTTATTCAATTCTTCAATACGCAATTGTTGTTTATAAGCGCGTTCTTTGGCTTTCTTAGCTTCATATTCTTCTTGCATCTGTTGAGAGATCGCACGATAATCAATACCTAATTCATCCATTTCCGTATCCGATTTAATATCGATCTTGCGATTGGTCAACTTAACAGCCAAACGAGCATTCTTTCCTCTTTTTCCAATCGCCAAAGACAGCTGACTTTCTGGAACAACAACGATCAATCCATCTTTCACTTCTTCGTTGGGAATCACCGCAATGGCTTCACTTGGACTCAATGCATTTTTGATCAAATCCGAAATATTGTCAGACCACTCAAAAATATCGATTTTTTCTCCATGAAGTTCATTGATGATCATCTGTACACGAGAACCTCTTGGCCCAATACAAGCACCGATCGGATCGATATTTTCATTATAAGACTGAACCGCAATCTTGCATCTTTCGCCCGGTTCACGAGCAATCGCTTTGATCTCGATAATACCCTGGTAGATCTCAGGTACTTCTTTTTCAAATAAACGTCGGACAAACACCGGTGTTGCACGAGAAACTAAAACCTGTGCTCCCTTTGTATCCTTGTTGACCTCGGTGATCACCACAAGGATCTTCTGGCCTTCCCGATAGATTTCACCCGGGATCTGCTGACTTTTTTTCATCATGGCTAATGTTTTGCCAATGTTGACAATCACAAACTTTGGTTCGACTGTTTCGATTGTACCCATGACCATCTCATCCACTTTATCGTTATATTCTTCATATACGATTTGTTTTTCAGCTTCACGGATCTTTTGTTTGATAACATTTTTCGCCAAGACAACAGCGGCACGGTCAAATTGTGTATAGTCAACTTCTTCATCGATCATATCGGAGATCTGAGCATTAGGGTTGACCTTCTTGGCATCTTTTAAAGAAATTTCCAGTTCATCATCTTCGACATCTTCCACAACGATTCGCTGATGATAAAGATGGATCTCTCCGTCCACAATTTCAGCTTTCACATAGGCATCCGGAATTTCGATATGTTTACGATAAGCCTTGATCATCGCTTCCTTCAAAGCATCTTCCACGATTTCCGGTGTCAATTGTCGATCAGTTTCAATTCCTTGTAATGCTTTCGCAATGGATTCAACTTTTAATTTCATATTTATCTCCTTAAATTTTCACAGCAGTACGTATCATCAAAATATTATCGCGATCAATATCGATGGTTTTTAATCTTGTTTTGTTTCGATATTCGATCTTAACACATTCATTGTTTACTTCTAAAAGGTTTCCGGTCACAGAGTCCAATCCGTCTTTTGGATCTTTTAATTTACAAAAAACATACTGACCCATCGCATTTTGAAGTTGTTCTTCATTTTTCAGCTCTCTTTCAGCTCCAGGCGAACAAACCTCCAACATGTATTCTGTCGCAAACCAATCTTTTTGATCAAGGACCTCACTGATCGCATCGCTGCAAACAGCACACGTATCCAGATCCATTGATCCGTCTTCTTTTTCGACGCTAATTCGTAAAAGCGGGGGTCGTTCTGAACTCAACCATTCAATATCATACAGATGACATCCTTTTGATTCCAAGATCGGTACGATCCACTCTTTTAGTTTGTCCATACTCTCTCCTTTTCAAAATGAAGGAGTGGGAAATCCCACTCCTTGTTGTTTATACATCGATAATTTAGCACACTTACGAATCAAACGCAAGATGATTATTTGTTTTCTTCCAGTTCTATATGCCTTAATATGATCGTTTCAATCAATTCTGCGGCCAACTGCGGATCATCGTTGCAGACGATGTATTTATACTGATACACCATCTTCATTTCATTGGCTGCTTTCGCTAGGCGTTGTTGAACAATCTCCTCAGCCTCAGTTCGGCGGCCGCGAATTCTGCGTTCAAGTTCTTCCATTGACGGCGGAACGATAAAAATGCTGATCGCATCCGGACATTTCTTTTGAACTTGTGTGGCTCCTTGCACTTCGATCTCCAGCAAAACATTCTTGCCCTCATCACGCAAGCGATTGACTTCCTTTAATGGAGTTCCATAATAATTACCTACGAACTCTGCATATTCCAACAATTCCCCCTCAGCGATCGCTTTTTCAAAATCTTCACGGGAAGTAAAGAAATAATCCACTCCATCAACCTCTCCTTCGCGAGGCTTTCTTGTCGTCATCGATGTTGAATAAGCAAGATTCAGTCTTTGATCTTCTGAAAAGATCTTTCGTATCGTTCCTTTGCCGACTCCGCTAGGTCCGCTCAGGATGATCAACAACCCACGTTTCATAGCTGCTCTCCTTTTTCATACATTTTACACCACTTCATGATAGAGTCAAAACAAAGTTTCGAATATGCTATAATATATGGCAAAAAAGGAGTGATCATATGGCTTTGGATGGTTTGTTGCTTCATGTTATCTTAAACAGGCTCCAAACTTTGTGCCCCTGTAAAATCAATAAAATTCAAAATATCTCAGATGAAGAAATTGTTTTTCATGTATATACAAGACATGGAAATGAAAAAATTGTTGTCAATGCGCATTCGAATTCAAATCGGATCTATTTGGATCCCTATGCGACTTCTTCGATGCTGCAGCCCTCAAATTTTGTAATGGTGCTGCGAAAATGCTGCAGTCAGGCAATCCTGGATCAGATCCGACAAATAGGATTTGATCGAATCTTGGAATTCAGCCTAGTCAACCGCGATGAATTAGGAGACACAAAACAATATAAACTGTATGTGGAATTGATGGGAAAATATTCGAATATGGTCTTGGTCGATCAAGACGGCATCATCATTGATGCTTTAAAACGGATCCCGATCTATGAAAATACAAAACGGATGATCCATCCGGGAGCGCAATATACCTTCCCGGATCCGGGACAAAAACAAGATCCTTTACATGTGGATCAAATCGATCGAAATTCCTCCTTGGTCAACCAAATCTATGGATTTTCTCCGTTGTTATCGAAAGAATTCTTAAAAAGAATGCAGGAAGGTCAAAAATACGAAGAAATCTTACAAGAACTTCTAAACTCAAAATATTTATATATTTATAAGAAAGACTTTCACTGTTTAGCCATGACACATCTAAAAGAAAGTCCAAAACAATTTGAATTTATGGAAGGCTTCCACCACTTATATGCAGAGGAAGAACAAAAAAACCGCATACGTGAACAATGCCAAGATGTTTATCGAGCTGTAGAAAAAGAACGAAAAAAAGCTGAAAAAAAACTGCCGAAACTCCAAGACACCTTAGAACTTTCAAAAGATTATTCCAAATATCAAATGTATGGAGATCTTCTGTTTGCATATATGGGTCAAATCAAAAAAGAAGAAGTGGTCAAACTTCCTTCTTTTGAGACCGATGAGATCATCGAGATCCCTCTGGATATGCGATACGACATCAAACAAAATGCGAACCGCTATTATCAAAAATATCATAAAGCGAAACGTTCGATCTCAATCTTACAGGAGCAGATTCGTCAATGCCAAATGGACATCGAATACTTTGAACAGCTTCATGAACAACTGCAGCATTGTACGATACAAGATGCATTAGAAATCAAAGAAGAATTGATCAAGGAAAAGATCCTGCGGCCGAAAAAAAATTCATTGTCGAAAAGAGGCAAGAAAAAGCCGAATATTTTATGTCTGCAAATTCAAGACGATTTGATCTATGTCGGTAAGAATAATCTCCAAAACCAGACAATCACCTCAAAGATTGCCAATAAAAAAGATCTCTGGTTCCATGTGAAAGATTATCATGGATCTCACGTTTTACTCAAATCGGAAAAACCGACAGAACAAACAATACGAATGTGTGCCAATTTAGCGGCTTTCTTTTCCAAAAGCAAAGACTCAAGCAGTGTTCCCGTGAATTACTGTCCTGTCTCAGAGCTAAAAAAAGTGCCTGGCGCAAAAACCGGATTTGTCACAATGAAATCCTATAAAACAATTTATATTGATCCTCAAGAAGCTCCTGTGGAAGAATGGATCCAAGCATACAAAAAGATCTGACATAGTGCCAGATCTTTTCTTTTATCCTTTGAGCTGAATGGTGGATCCATCCGGACCCGGTGTATTTTTTAAATAGTCGATGATCTCTTGCTTCTTCTCTGCCTTGCATGGTTTACAAGCAATCGTATCCATATCTCCAGAAACTAAAGCTTCTGCCATTCCGGAACATCCAGGAAAGCCGCATCCGCCGCAGTTATAACCCGGAAGCATGGATGTAACATCATCTACGCGCTTGTCTTGTTCAACTTTTAGGAATTTATCCGCAAAGCCTAAACCAAGACCGAGGATCGCACCTAAGATCAACATCATGACAACTGCTATCAAGATAGTTTGTACCATAATTAATTTCCTTCTTTCTCCTTATGGGCAGGATTATGGAGGCATGCGTAATCATGACAACCTTCACAATCTGCCTTTAAGTTTTCACAGCCTTCCGGTAATGGAGTCTTTTTATTCATTAAATAAAGACCGATATAAATCAACACCAAGGCCGCAAAAAACAAAACGGCTAAGATATATTTGATCATACAATGCCTGCTAATCCGCTAAATGCCATCGACATGATCGCAGCACAGATCAACGCAATTCCGTTTCCCTGAAACGCTTTAGGAACACTGCTTAGATCCAAACGTTCTCGTATCGTAGAGAAAATGTAAAGAACTAATGCAAAACCTAAAGGGGTTCCTACTGAATAGACCAACATATGGGAGAAATCATAAGCGTTGGTAATGTTGATCAAACAAACATTCAAGACAACACAGTTTGTCGTGATCAAAGGCAAATATACCCCTAACGATTTATATAGACTTGGACTATATTTTTTGATAAACATCTCTGTCAGCTGCACCAAGGAAGCGATGACCAAGATAAAGGTGATCAGTTCCATGAATTCAAGACCAAGCGGTACTAATACTAAATAGTACAATCCATAAGTGACCAGTGCGGCTACGACGATAACAAATACAACGGCTACCCCCATACCCAGGGCACTGGATTGTTTCTTGGAAACTCCCATGAACGGGCACATTCCTAAGAACTGATTCAAGATCACGTTATTGATCAGTACACATGTGACAAGTAAAGTAATCAATTCACCCATACTATTTCTCCTTTGCCTTTTCTTTTGAGTCTAAATGTGTTTTATAAGCACCCACGGCAGCCGCTAAACATGCAAATGTAATAAATGCACCTACCGGCGAACCAAAAAGACTGATTGTGAAATCTTCAGGGAACAGTGTCAAATCTAAAATCACTTGCGCTGTATTAAACGGATTTGTGATCAAGATACCACCTGTCGACAAAACTTCACGAATCACCGACATCGCAAGGACGGCCAAAGTATAACCGCATCCCATACCAATACCATCTAACGCGCTGTCAAAAACACCATTTTTGCTGGCAAAACTTTCTGCACGTCCTAAAATAATACAGTTTACAACGATCAAAGGAATGAAGACCCCTAAGCTTTCATTCAAAGCGGGCGCAAATGCCTGGATCAGCATTTGAATGATCGTAACTAACGTTGCGATGATCACGATATAAACCGGAATACGAATCTCATCCGGTGTAATCTTACGAATCATAGAGATGATGACATTCGACATCGTTAAAACGATGATCACCGATACCCCCATCCCAATCGCATTGTTGATGCTCGTTGTGATTGCTAATGTAGAACAGATCCCCAAAAACAGTGAAAATACAGGGTTGTCTTTGATCAATCCGTTTTTAAAATTTTGAATTCGATTCATGCTCACCCTCCTATTTCAACTGCGAAATCTTCTCAGCCGCTTCATGGATACCATCCACGACAGGCTGCGAGCTCACTGTCGCTCCTGAAATCGTATCCAATTCACCATCCGCAAGATTTCCTTCCAAAGATTCTTTAAATGGATCTTCCAGGACCTGAGTACCTAAACCACTTGTATCTCCATTGGAGATCGCAATAAATTTATCGATCGTCAGATCGGAAGAATTGATTGAAACCAAGAAAGTCGTTCCGTCTTTATATCCAGGAACACTCATATTGAAAATATAGAGATCGTTGTATTGATAGACTTTGTTGATCGTTGTCGAATCTAGATCTGAAATATCGATTGCTTCAAAAGTGGATGGATCCGCATCGGGATACATTTCCAACAGAGACTCTTGTTCTTGTTTCTCGTTATTTTTTGCAATAACAGGTTCTGTAATTTCGTTAAAAAACGCTAAAGCGCCACCAGCCAATACAGAGACGATTGCCAGAAATAATGTCAGATGTAATATTTTTTTCATAGACCGGCCTCCTGCGTGATATAAGCTGTATTCGAAGATGGTTCAACGGAAGTAACAGGTTCGATCGAACTCGAAGCATAGAATGTGATCGCAAGACCGATGATTCCTAAACAAAGAGAAATCACATACGCTTTCTTTTTGATATCGAGCTGTTTTCCATCCAACGCATTTTCAATCATTGGCGTAAACATATTCATCAACAAGATCGAGTATAAACATCCTTCTGGCAGATTGGCTTTCAATCGTAACAACACCGTGATGATCGCCGCTCCTAAAGCAAAGATCACACGTCCTTGTGCACTGGTGGGCGATGTCACCGGATCTGTCAACATAAATACTGCACCAAAAGCAATACCGCCAGTGACCATATGCAGACATGGATACCAGATAAAGCCTGGGATGCCGTGATAAGCGTCAATGCCGCTCAATAAAGCGACGATAGCCGTCATAATGAAAATGGATCCTAAATAGACAACCGGAACTCGCCAGTCAATAATTTTCCTTACTGCAAACCAAACACCAATCAACAGAATCGCAATCGTGAAAGTTTCTCCTAAGGCTCCGTCATAGAACCCCAGCGCCAAATTGCCAAATCCTCCAAACTGATTTAAGAAAGAATCCAAGGCCTCACTGGTAGCAGGAAGCCAATTGAATGAATTGGCCAAGGTCGTTGTTGGAGTGGCTCCCGTTGTGATTCCATTGGCAGCAGCTCCTGTAAAAGCGGCAAAGATCACTGCACGACCCACGCCGGCCGGATTGAAGATGTTTTGCCCGAAACCGCCAAAAAGAAGTTTTCCAAAGACAATAGCAAAGATTGTTGCAACAATCAAAGCGTAGCAAGTCATCGTAGCCGGTACCATTAAAGTCAAAATGATACTCGTGACCCATCCAAAAGAAGTCTTTAAGTACTCAATAGGATTTTTCTTATAGATCTTTGCGAAGATGGATTCACAAATGACCATCGTAACCAAAGAACTTACCAGCAAAAGGATCACATGCAGCAAATAAGCGCTGCCATATGTCGTTGCGTAATAATAACAAGATAAACAAAACAACAACAACAGACCCAGCGTGAGTTCAGCCATGATCTTTTGTGTCGTCAAGTGTCCTCTTAAGCTAGGACTTACATGAAAATTAAACTTCATCCTCTACACCTCACGCCTTTTTCTTTTTTAAAGAAACAATTCGTTTTGCTTTACGAACGTTTTCTGTAACATCGATGTGACTTGGACAAACATAAGTGCAAAGACCACATTCAATACAACTTAAGGCCCCGCGTTTTTCCATTTCGTCTGCATTGCCCATTTTTACCGCCATAGCGATACGTACCGGCTGTAAACCGCTTGGACAATGGTCACTGCAGCGTCCACAGCGCAAGCAAGCAATCTCATCGTCTGGGACATGTTTCAAAACCGTGATGGCATTGGTCGCTCTATCAACGACAAACTGATCATTTACGATCGTTTTACCCATCATCGGACCTCCCGCAATCAGACGTACGCTATCCGATGTATAGCCTTGACAAGCCTCGATCAGTTCACTGACCGGTGTTCCCACAGGACAAACGATATTGTGCGGTTCTTTGATTCCATCGCCAGAAACGGTCACCGTTTTTTGATAGATCGCATCGCCGTCTTCAAAAGCATCCGCTACTGCCATAGCTGTCGAAGCATTGGAAATGATCGCCCCTGCTTCTCCCGGAAGACGATCGTATTCTTTATGCAGGATCTCACGCACCAAAACACGCTCCCATCCCATAGGATATACATCTGGAACAGGACGTACAGAAATTCCGTCTTTGGACTGCAGTTGACTTTCTACAGCCTGGATCCAATCGGGATGCGTCTTTTTGATCGCAATATAGACGTTGGCAACATTTGCCATCTTCTTTAAGATCTCGCAGCCTAAAACCAAACGAGACACATTTTGCATCGTATGCGCATAATCCGCTGTAATATAAGGTTCGCATTCAACAGCGTTGATGATCACACAATCCATCCCGTCCGTTTTTTGGTATTTGATATATGCTGGAAAGCCAGCTCCACCAAGTCCGACGATCCCCGCCTGTTTTACTTGTTCTACACATTCTTCATGAGATGCAGAAACGTAATCTAAAGGTTTCAAAGCCTGGATCTTGTTCTGTACTTCCGATAACTCGATCACCATATGATCGATCGGTTTTAAACTGGCGCTCATGCGCTTTTTTAAACCACGATAAAAACCGCTGACGCTAGAATAGATCGGAACATAAAAGCCAGAACGAGTAACCGCTAGTTTGGTCCCAATCTCAACTTTGTCTCCTTCTTGGACTAAAACTTCGAGATCCATATTGGCTCCGGCCGCTAAAGGAATATAGACTTCCTTGGATGGCGAAACATGGAGGATCTCTTTTTTATCTGTCAAATCTTTATGACCCGGAATAAAGTGGTGCATCGGGCCAAGAAACAATGACATTGTCATCCCTCCTCAAACAAAAATCATTCCTACCTATTTTATGCCTTTTAAATAGGAACTTCAAGCTCTTTCAAAAGAACCTGGTCAGAGAATTCATGGACAATTTGAAAGCTTTTTTTTATAATACTCCCATGAATAAAACACATTCTTTACGAAGCTGGATTTTGATCTCTGTCTGTTTTTTAATTTTGATTGGCAGCATCTCTTATTATTTTTCAAATCCCGGCTCGAAACATAACTCATCACAACAAATCACCTTTACCGATGTCGGATTTGATACCGCCATTACTTTTGAAGCTAATTGTTCAAAATCCGACTTTGATCATTATGCATCGATCGTTTCAGAAACCTTTCAATCTTATAATCGGCTTTTTGATCAATATCATTCTTATGACAATATCAATAATGTCTACACAATCAATCACAACGCCTACAATAAAGCCCTGTCGATTGATCCTGAATTGAAGAATCTCATCCAAATCGCGATGAACTTCAATGCGATAAACAGCAAGTTTGACTGTACCCAAGGAGACCTTTTAGATCTTTGGCACACCTATCGCGAAGAAGGATTAACATTAAACGCCAATGGACAAGATGGCAAAATACCAAATGATCAAGATATCAAAGACGCGCTTGAACATGGAGGAAACGATAAAGTCATTCTCCAGGAAGATACGATCCAATTCACGGATCCCGATACAAAAATTGATCTAGGAGGCATCGCCAAAGGTTATGCCACCCAAAAGGCAAAAGAGCGATTGGAACAAGAAGGATGTCAGGAAGGTTATATCAATGCAGGAGGAAATGTCGTATTGATTGGAACCAAATCAAATGAACCTTGGAAAATCGGAATCAAAGATCCAGATCAAGAAGCCTCTGTGATCGAAGTGACATCCAAAGAGCCAAAGTCATTTGTAACAAGCGGAGACTACCAGCGATATTATAAGGCCAACGATCAGATTTATAGCCATATCATTGATCCAGATACCGGCTATCCGGCTACGTTTCATCGCAGCGTTACAATCATCTGCGAAGACAGTACATTGGCAGACTTGTTAAGCACAACGCTGTTTTGTATGCCCCTGTCAGAGGGAAAGACCTTTTTGTCTGAACACTATCCTGATGTCCAGGCAATCTGGATCGATGATGTGAATAAAGATGGCGAAAAGCCCCTGTTCCAAACACGAGAATACAACATCTATGCAACCGATAACTGTAAAGATCAAATCGCTTTGATTCAATAAAAAAGCCGCAACAAGTATTAAAGCTTGCTGCGGTTTTATTTTAGGAATTTAAGATGTGATGACAGCGGTCACACAATCCGTCTTCGTTTTCACTCGTTGTAAAGTTCCAACAGCGAGGACATGCATGTCCGTCGGCGTGTTCAATTTTAACGCCACAGAATTCATAAGAATCTAAATCTTCGTCCGAATACATAAACTGAGAAACGATCAACCACTGTGCCGGTTTCTTCAGAATCTCTTCCATGATGCTTCGAGTTTCCGGATCCACATGAACACTCACTTTTGCCTCCAAAGATTTACCGATATCTCCTTTGGCTCTCGATTCTTCCAATGCCTTTAAAACATCTTTTCTGACCTTAAATAACACATCCATTTTTTCTTTTAAGGATTGTGCATCAAATGGCAGATCCAATGTTTTAAATGCCGTAAGATGAATCGATTCAGGATCAAACTTCATGAAGTCATTGATCTCTTCGCAAGTATGACAAAGAATAGGAGCCCAGAGTTTCGTTAAAACTTCAATGGCGTTATACAGAACTGTTTGCACCTGTCTTCTTTGCGGATCATCCAATTTTTCGATATACAAGATATCTTTTGTATAATCCAGATAATACGCACTCAGTTCATTGGTCATCAAATTGCTCAATGTCTGAACAACATCCGCAAAACGATACTCAGCGTATGCTTTTTCACAACTTTGAACAACATCATTCAATCGAACCAAGATGTATTGATTTAATGGTTCCAATTGATCAAATGGCAAACAATCATTTTTTCCAAAAGAATGATCATCCAAGTTGGCCATTAAGAAACGGAATGTGTTGCGAACTTTACGATAGTTTTCGCTGACTTGTTTTAAAATGTTTTGCCCCATAGAGCAATCGGCTTGGTAATCTACACTGGAAGCCCATAAACGCAAGATATCGGCTCCATATTTTTTCGTGATCTCACTCGGTGCAACTGCATTCCATTGTGATTTTGACATCTTGACGCCTTTTTCATCCATGACAAATCCATGAGATAAAACTTCCTTATAAGGTGCCTTGCCATAAACAGCAGTTCCCACGATCAATGAAGAGTTGAACCATCCACGATACTGGTCAGATCCTTCAAAGTAAAGATCTACCGGATATTCGTAGCCACGCTCTACCATACATCCTGTATGCGAAGATCCGGAATCAAACCAAACGTCCATCGTATCTGTTTCTTTTTTAAAGATTCCGTTTGGCGAATGTTCGTTCGTATAACCTTCTGGGACCAAATCTTTGGCTTCTCTTTCAAACCACACATTGGAACCGTATTGCCCAACTAATTCAGCCACATGATCAAAGATCGCATTGTCCATTAACGGTGTGCCGTCTTCTCCGTAAATGATCGGGATCGGTACTCCCCAGGCACGCTGTCTGGAAATACACCAGTCCCCACGGTCAGCGATCATATTATGCATACGTCCTTCTCCCCATGCAGGAACCCAATGAATGGAATGAATCTGATCCAACAGCTGCTCACGGATCTTATCAATAGATGCAAACCACTGTGTTGTTGCACGGAAGATAATAGGTTTCTTCGTACGCCAGTCATGCGGATAAGAGTGCGTAATGAATGTTAGATTTAACAAATACCCTAATTCATCTAATTTCATCGTTACCGTTTTATTGGCATCTTCCACATACTGTCCGGCTAACCATTCTCCGCAATCTTCCATCATGCGTCCTTGTTCGTCAACATTGCAGTAGACAGGAAGATGATAACGCATTCCGGTATTGAAGTCGTCTTCCCCAAAAGCCGGAGCCGTATGGACACATCCTGTACCCGCATCAGCGGTAACATAATCAGCCAGCATCAAAAGACTCTCTCTTTCTGGGTATAAAGGATGGGTACATGTGATCATTTCAAATTCGGACCCTTTGAATGTTTTTACGATTTGATGACTGCTGCATTCAAACTTTTCACATAGAGAATCCACCAGTTCTTCTAACATCACGAGTTTTCCTTTGTCAGTTTCCACCAAAGCATAGGTCATATCAGGATGGACACAAATACCCAAGTTGCCAGGAATCGTCCAAGGCGTCGTTGTCCAAATCACAAAATAAGTATCTTGATCTAAGACCCCTTTTCCATCCTTGACAGGAAATTTCACATAGATTGTCGGTGATTTGATATCTTTGTATTCTACTTCAGCTTCTGCCAGTGCAGATTCACTGCTTGGTGACCAATAGACTGGTTTTAAACCTTTATAGATCAAACCTTTCATGGCCATATCCGCAAAGATCTGGATCTGATGTTTTTCAAACTCTTTTTGAAGCGTGATATAAGGATGATCATAATCTCCGATCGAACCTAAAGACAAAAAGCCTTTTTTCTGTTTTTCAACTTGCTCCATCGCAAAGTCATAACAAATCTTTCTAAATTCCGCGATCCCGATCTTTTTTCGGTCATATCCCAATTTTGTGACCGCTGTTTCGATAGGAAGTCCGTGAGTATCCCATCCAGGGATATAAGGAACTTTATCGCCCATCATAAAATGAGATTTGTTGATGACATCTTTTAAGATCTTGTTTAAAGCATGTCCCAGATGAATGTCCCCATTTGCATAGGGAGGACCATCGTGAAGCACAAAGGATTTCGCATCCTTTCTGCGTTCAAGCATTTTTTCATAAAGCTTTTGGTCTTGCCAACGTTTTTGAAATCCAGGTTCTTTTGTCGGTAATTTACCTCGCATTTCAAAACCCGTCTTAGGCATGTGCAAAGTCTGTTTGTAATCCATGATTTCCTCCTTAATAAAAAAACGTCCTTTTCCAAGGACGTAAAACACGCGGTACCACCTTAGTTCACTGGCCATAGCCAATGCACTTCATTTCGATAACGGAATGATCCGGAACTTCCTACTGAGAATTTCAGAAGTTCAGCTCAGAAGGGATACCAAAACCTACCCTATATAGTCATCGCACCATATTGACCACTCTCTTGATAGGAATCTTGATTTTGACTTGTCTTCATCAAAGCCTATTTAAATTTTTCAAACGATAGAATCCACCGATCTTTCTTTGTTTTAGAAACAACACCTAAACAATGAAAGCGCCCGACCCCTCGAATAGAAACGTAATCATTATGGCATAATTGTTCATTATCTTCAAGAATAACATCATTCAATTTGATCATTCCCTGTTCAATCATCTTCATGGCTTTTGACCTGGAAATATTTGCCAAAGAAGCAACGACAGAATCCATCCGGAAAGAAGAAACATTGATCGAACACGTTTCAAGGATGGGAGTCTTCCATTCAAAATTGAAATTTTCTTGAAAACAAACCGGTGCACGCGCAACAAATCGCAATTCATTACATATCCATTCCGAGATCATTTGTTTGCATACTAAAGCGATCTCGTTCTCATCAACACAAATATCCCCGATTTGATCGCGCTGCAAGCCTAGATTCATTAAAGCCCCTAATACATCTCGATGTGATAATATACGCTTGTCATAAGTATAGGAACTAGAAAGAATTGTATAATCATAGTCCGGTTCCATGGGCTCATTTGCCAAAAAGGCAATTTTACGAACGGCTTGATCATAGCCGCCATAAAACGAAAGAAAGAGCTTGTTCCCATTCAGCTGCTTGACAATCTCTTGTTCAGCCGGCGTTAAAAAAGAGGTCAGCAAGGGACGCTGATATCGCATGACCGAATGGATCTGGTCCTGGATATGAGCGGCAAAAACTTCATGACCTCTTAAAATATTCGCTCTAAATTTTAAATTTGTATTATTCGTCGAAATCATCTGGATTTCCTAAAGAAATCGTTCCTTGAACACCGATCTCAGCAGGGGAACACAAAATGACATTCTGACCAATCTTTTGAATCTTACCATCTAAAGCAAAAACAACACCTGTTAAAAAATCAATCGTACGTTGTGCATAATCACGATCCAATTTGTGTAAATTCACAACCACTGCACGACCTTCTTTTAACCGTGTACCAACTTCTTCTGCTTCACCAAAACTTCTAGGCTCAAACAAAACCATTTTTGTTTTTGTGTTCAAAGTAGCAGAATTTGTTCTACTTTTTGGTCTTTCATATCGATTCTGAGGTTCAGCCTCCGTTTCTGCTGCCATTGTCTGCGCTACAGGCTGTTCTTCGTATTCCTCTTCATCTGGGTCAACAGGTGCTACGAAATCTTTCACTTTATCCATAAATCCCATGGGTAGTACCTCCTTATCTCCAACATTATAACATAGAATGTGAATTTGAAAAGGACATTTCAATGAAATACAAAGCTAAAAATAGAACTAAAATTCTCAGGAAATTTCATCAATTTTCGATTGGAGTTCATTAATGCGATATTTATCGATAAAATCGTATTTTACCATCTGCCCAAGCACTTGATAAGCCCGCTGTTTAGCAAGATCTGGATTGTTGCTTAAAGAGTAAACACTCGGTGCATTCGGGATCCCGGCCAGCACAATGGATTGTTCATCATTCAAAGCCGCAGGTGATATTCCGAAATAACCTTGGGATGCTTCCCCTATGCCATAGTATCCTTCACCAAAATAGATTGAATTCACATAAAATTCTAGAATTTCATCCTTTGAATACGTCTTCTCCATCTTAAAGGTCATAAATAATTCAGCGATCTTTCGTACAAAATCTTTTTCTTGAGAAAAATAAAGATTCTTTGCGAGCTGCTGCGTAATCGTTGAACCCCCTTCAATCAAAGCTCCTTCTTTCAGATTGGTCAAAACTGCACGGCCAATGGATTCAATATCGATTCCTTTGTGATGATAAAAATCATGGTCTTCCACCGCGATCACAGCATCCAGATAAATCGGAGAAATATCGTTGATAGATGTATAGTTTGGCTGATTCTGGATCTCATCGATCTTTTCTTGGAGATCTTGAGCGGCCAAAGCAGATCTATATTCGTTATATCCCATAAATGTCAGCACCCCTAAAGCCAGTGAAATAATGATAAGGAGTCCTAAAAACAGAGTACCGATCTTTTTCATACCTATCTCACGATCCTATAATAAACTTTCGATGTCAAGAAATATACCATCGAATAAATCACAACAAAAATCAAGAAACATATCATCGTCACCGTAACAAACAGTTTGGTATCTTCAAAATATAACAATCGCAGTAATTTGTCGATCAAAGGAAAGGCAAAGCAGATATGGAGGCCTGCTACGATCAGCGGTAAAAAGAAGACGGTCAAAACTTGCGAGTTGATCGAACGCTTGAGTTCTCTTTTTTCCAAACCGACATTGGCCATGATCTCAAACCGATCCCGATCCTGAAGGCCTTCCGTGATCTGTTTATAATACATGATCAAAACCGTTGCGATGATAAAGAGTATACTTAAGAAAATCCCCAAAAACAAGAATCCTGCATACAAAGAAAGCGTATCATGATAAGAAGATTCTTTTGTGCTGGTATAAATATAAACCAAATCCTGATCTGTGTTGCCATCATTAACATTCAAGGTTTGAAATAAAGATGCGATTTTTTCCTGAGAACGACTATCTTGATCACAATCAAAAGACAACATCGTTGTAGGCACATTGTAGGAATCTGGATAAAGACTTTCCTGGATCTTTTGCATTTGAAGCACTTGTTCAACATCCGATACGATGACAAAATAATTATTACCGATACTTGCCCCCTCTTCCTGGTTATCCATAAAAGTAGACAAAGTGTCCTTCACCTGGTAATTGACATCTCCTACTCTCAAAAAATCTTCGTTGTATTTTTGTCCGGAGCCATAAACAAAAACTTCATCCTCATTTAATGACATAGATTGATCGGTCGCTTCATTATAGTCTTCCAAAGGAATAAAGTATAAAGAAACCACATCACCAAGATTCGAAAACGATGCTTCCGATGTATCCGTGTTTAAAATCCCCTCTTCTAATAGCCCGCTGATGGAACTATATCGATACAGCATAATATCGTTCGCTTTGATTTCGTTTTGTTCTAAAACAGAATTTAATTGCTGCTTGGAGGCGTCTAGATCATATCCGCGCATCGCAATCTGAACTTCCCGAGGAAAACGAGAATCGATGATTGAATCAATACTCATCCACAAAGAAAACGTCGTTGACAACATCACCAAAACCATCGTAGAAAGAATGCAAATATTGGCCAATCCGATTGCATTTTGTTTCATTCGATAGATCATGTTGGAAAGACTGATAAAATGCCGCGTTTTATAATAATACTTCTTGTTTTTCTTCAAGAGTTTCAGAAGTGTGATGCTTCCTGTCGTAAACAGAAGATACGTTCCTAAGATCACCAAAACAACTGCGACAAAGAAAAACGTAAACGCGCTCAATGGATCTGTGATCGAAACAGCTAAATAATAACCGATGCTTAAACAAACGATCCCCACTAATGTAAACAGCCATTTTGATTTCGGTTCTTTTTCGCCCATCTGCTGGGAATGAAGCAGTTCGATCGGCTTGGTCATCTGGATCTGAAAGTACGAAAAAATATAAATCAAAAGATAGATCAGTGAAAATAAAATCAAACTATATCCGATCCCCGATCCCGAAATATAGAAGCCGAAGCCAGTATCAAAAGAAAGCATTCGCAAAAGGATCATATAAGAGAGTTTATCAAATAAGATCCCTGCCCCGATTCCGAAAACCAAAGAAACTACCAGACTGATCAAGATTTCATAAAAGATCACACGCGCAATATGTTTTTTTTCCATTCCCAGGATGTTGAAGATCCCAAATTCGTGTTTTCTTCGCTTCATCAAAAAAGAATTTGTATAAAACAAAAAGATCACAGAGAAAACAACAATCACACCCACACCCAAGGACAATAACATCTGCACATACTCACCGCCGGTCAAAGCGTTTAACCCTTCGTTATGCGATAGCGAATACACCAGATAAAAGATCATGACCGTCAACGAACTCGAACATAAAAACGGAAGAATCATCTTCGCATTCTTCTTTAAATTATCAACGGCCAGGCGAAAATAAAAGAATTTAAACACGTCGAACACCGCCTGTCGCCAAAAGGGTTAACGTATCTGATATCGTTTCATACATTTGATCCAAGGAGCGATCTCCCCGATAAATTTGATGAAACACCTCGCCATCTTTGATAAACAAGACTCGCTTGGCATGGGAAGCCGCCTTCGTTGAATGTGTGACCATTAAAATTGTTTGATCCTTCTGATTCAGCTGATCAAACAACATCAGTAATTCTTCCGTTGATTTTGAATCCAAAGCCCCGGTAGGCTCATCTGCCAAAATCAATTCCGGATCTGTGATCACTGCACGCGCAACAGCCACTCTTTGTTTTTGTCCGCCAGAGATCTCATAGGGATATTTCTGCAGTATGTTTTCAATGCCTAATTGCTGAGACAAAGGTTTTAACAGACGAAACATCTCTTTTGGTTTCATATTCGACAAGACTAAAGGTAAGAGAATGTTATCTTGATTGGAAAAATTATTGAGCAAGTTAAAATCTTGAAAAACAAACCCTAAATTATTTCTTCGATACGACGCAAGCATTTTTTCAGGAATCTTTGTCAAATCTTTTCCATTGAGATAAACAGACCCGCTTGTTGGGCGATCGAGAGCCGCCAAAATATTCAAAAGCGTCGTTTTTCCAGAACCTGATTCCCCCATAATGGCGACATATTCCCCTTTTTCAACATTTAAGTTTACATTTCGCAATGCCTGGACCGAACTGGCAGAAAAACGTGAAGAATATACTTTCTTTACATTTTTTACTTCTAACAAAGACATTTCAATTCCTCCTTATACACTCTCAGTTTAAAAGAGAAATCATTTTTCAGACATCGAATAAGCTTACAATATCTCTCCTTATCTTACAGTTTTGTAAGATTGATCAAATTTCAAGCCTACCTTTGTATAACATCCTGGTTGAGAGTCAATAGAAATCTCGCAAGAAAGCTTTTGACAGATCTCTTTACATAAGTAAAGCCCTAAACCACTGGCTTTTTTATCTTGCCTTCCATTATAGCCGGTATAGCCTTTTTCAAAGATGCGCGGTAAATCGCTGGCTTGAATCCCGATCCCATTATCTTCTATGATCAACTTTCGGTCGCCTTGAAGATAGATCTTGATCTGGCCATGTTGTTTGGTGTATTTCAACGCATTGGATAGGATCTGTTCTAAGACTAAGACCAGCCATTTTTCATCGCTGAGAACAAATAGATGCGTTTCTTTAAAAGTAAGGCTAATATTTCGTGCAATAAACTCGGATGCAAAATAGCGGATGCTCTGGCGAATCGCATCATCAAGATCGATTTCCTTAAACACAAAATCCGTTTCCGATGCATTCATGCGAAGATACGCTAATACCATATCGGTATACTGATTAATGCGCAGAAGCTGACTCTTCAGATTCTCTTTCGAGGGGTTTTGTTCTTCGAGTAACAGCTGCATCGCTGAAATCGGTAACTTTACTTGATGGATCCATAAAGTAAAATAATCCATATGCTCCTGGAATTCTTCCTCGTTTTGATTGATCGCATCCAATCGGGCCTGTTCGACCTTTTGTAGAAGCATTTGATATTCAATTCCCGCTAATGTAGGATCTTGTAGATTCAATACTTGATCGATTGCCTCTGTCTTGATGGCTACTCGCTGATCGTGACGTTTTTTGTATCGAAAAAAATCCATACCCATCAAAACCAAAAAGAAGAAAAGACATAAAAGCGTTCCATACAAAAGGATCTCTATGTCAAGTTGATATAAAAAAGAAAGAAAACTTAAGATCAAAAAGCTCAGGAACAAGAAAAGCATCCAATAAATGTGGTCCTTACAGTACCAATAGAAAACTCTCATACTTTATACCCCATTCCTTTGATGGTTTCGATGTATTTTTCACATCCAACGGATTCAAGTTTTTTGCGTAAACGATTCACATTCACGCTTAACGTATTTTCATCGACATAATAATCGGTCTTCCAAAGGTAGTTCATCATTTCCTCACGAGAAACAACTTTATTTTTTTGCTGAAGAAGCAACATCAGGATCTTCGATTCATTGCGTGTCACTTCAATTTCCCGATCTTCGAATACCACACGGTTTTCCTCAGGAAAGAAGCGAAGTCCTTTATGTTCTAAAACAAGAGTTTTGCCTCCAAAATCATAAGTTCTTCTCAGTAAAGCCTGGATCTTAGCTTGTAATACCTGCAGTTCAAAGGGCTTCGTAATATAATCATCCGCTCCCTGACTCAATGCCATGATAATATTCATATTATCAGCGATACTGGACACAAAAAGAATCGGAACTTTCGAGACCTTACGAATCTCACTGGCCCAGTGATATCCGTTGAGATAAGGCAACGCGATATCCATGCATACAAGATCCGGATGGGTATCTAAAAACACTTGGAGAATATTTTTAAAGTCCGTTGGAATGATGACTTTATAATTCCAACCCTCGAGAAAGTCTTTCATTTTTTGAGCGATGATCTCTTCATCTTCCACAACTAAAATCGTATACATAGTTCTATCATACCAAAAAAAAGTGCCCGCAGGCACTTTGGTTTTATTATTCTGTTTCGATCAATCCATATCCGCCATCGTATCGTTTATAAACAACAGCGATTTTTTGTGTTTCATCATCAGTATAAATGAAGAAATCATGCCCTAATAATTCCATTTTCATGATCGCATCATCCAAACTCATTTCAACAGGAACGATAGACTTTGTCTTTACGACCTGATCATCTGAATCGGAGTACTCATCGACCTCATCAATAAAAGCTTGCGCTAAAGAATCCTTGTTTTTACGAGTCAGACGAGTCTTTTGGCGACGAATCTGATCTTCTAATTTGTCGATCACTTTGTCAACGGCATTATACAGATCATCATCCATAACTTCCGCACGGAGGATTGCGAATTTAGTGGGAATCGTCACCTCAATTTTCTGTTTATGACGATACGTCCGAATCAAAACATTGGCAGTATCCTCTTCGCCAACAATGAAATACTTGTTGAGCACTTCCAATTTTTTGTGAATCTTATCAGAGATCCCTTGTGTTACGGTTACATTTTTTCCTACTACATTGATTTTCATAATAGGTACCTCCTTGTTACTGAAATTATATCACAGTACGACCTAAATGAAAATCAAGGACCCTTGAAAATAGACCGTTTAGGACTCCACTTCTAAATGAACATTTTTCAACTTTTGAAGCTCTTTTATATAGGTACTATACTGCTGTCTTGTCATCGATCCATCACGAGGAAACGGGAAATACAAATAACATTTTTTATGCAGTTTATTTAGGCTCATCTGCAACACAAGAACTTGTTGAATCGGATCCATCTTCTGATACAAAGATAAAAAATGAATCCGAATCTCTTCTATATTCTCATTTCGATCCGCATCTTCTAAATCCTGTAAAAAGCTTTCATAATCCTTAAATTCAATATCCATACAATGATCCATATGCTTTCTCTTCCTTCTCAATTTTATAACCATGAAAAGTGTATCAAATCCTATGCGGAATCGCTAGAAAGAAATAGAATGTCGATTGCGATTTCAGAAGAGGAAAAATTTTTCTTTGTATTTTTCTATAAATAAGCTAAACTTGAAAAAAAGAGGTGAACAATTATGCAATATGGACTCATTGGTGAACATTTAGGACACTCTTATTCAAAATTAATCCAAGAAAAATTGTTAGATCATTATACGTATGATATCCATCCTGTAGAAAAAGAGGATCTTGACGCTTTTATGAAGGAACGCGCCTTTAAAGCCATCAATGTAACGATTCCTTATAAAAAGGACGTGATCCCTTATTTATATCAATTAGATGATGCATCGCAAAAAATCGGGGCCGTGAATACCATTGTAAACCAAGATGGTAAACTTTATGGTTATAACACCGATTATTATGGTTTTGACTACATGGTCCAAAAACACGGAGTAACTTTTACAGAAAAAAAAGTACTTGTGTTAGGAAACGGAGGAGCCAGCCAGGCGATCCAGGCCGTCATCAAAGACCATAAAGCCAAAGAAATGTTCGTAACAGATATCATCCTGAATGAAGGTATCATCACGATTGATGAAGTTTATCAAAATCACAAAGACATTGATATCGTCGTCAATACAACGCCTTGCGGCATGTATCCCCATGTAGATTCTTCGGCAGTGGATCTATCCCGGTTCGAAAAGGTAGAAGCCGTTTTCGATTGCGTCTATAACCCTATGGATACTAAATTTACTCTGCAAGCGAAAAAACTAGGGATCCCTGTGGCAGTGACAGGATTGGAAATGTTGGTCGGACAAGCAAAGAAAGCTTTAGAATATTTCAAAAACATTCAAATCGATGATCAGGAGATCGATCGGATCTATCGCGAAATTTTACTGGAAACTTCCAACTTGATCACCGAATGTACTACCCAAGAAGTACTTGAAGAGATTTCTCAGAAGCTTGATAAAGAAATCGTATTCAGTGATGATATTGAAAAAGATGCGATTGAAAATAATCGCATCCTGATCGTGAAACAAGAAGACATCTTGACACATCACGAAAGACTTATTTCAAACGGATTTATCGTAAACGGAGATACATCAGAAGAAATCATAGCCAATTTCAAAACGGCCATTCAAAAATTCTAAAAGAAAACCAGAGGAGAATGATTCTATGGCCCTCTGGTTTTTTATCAAATCTTCTTGAAAATCAAGTGATTTTATGAATATCTTCAAGTAACAGATCCTTTAGTTTTCTTGTTCTTTTGACTAAATCATGATATTCCAAATTATTTCTTACAACAGGTTCCTCACTTAAAGAAAGCGTATAGGTTTGATCATCGCATGCGATCATGATTTCTACCTTGACTAGCTCATTTCCGTTCGCGATACTTCCAGACATAGCATTCGCAATACTATTCAGTACTTCTCCTGTCATCGTTTTATGAACGACATTGGTTTTCAATTCAATTGATTTGATGTCCTTCGGATCAATCAAGGCATGATTTGACATGATTTTGATCTTACGATCAACAATTTGGTAAATATCTGATTTTTTCATCCATTCGTCCTCCTTTCTGTCTCGGTTTCATACTTCTACTTTTATTATAGTTGAAAAAAAATTGTTTTTTGTATAGAACCAAAAAAAGAGGTCAGTTCTGAAAACTGACCTCTCATTTGATTAAATTGAATGATGTAAGATTTCTAATACGCGATCCAGATCCGCTACGTTTATTTGTCCTGGAGCACTGGCTGCTTTGGCCGCCCCAAATGTCAAACAAGAGCCAAAGACTTCGCCGGCTAATCTTGAAATCACTCCATCGGCTCCCATAGACATCGTAATGATAGGACGATCGGCATACTTTTCATGCATATCCAACGTTGCCTTTAAAAGCGTCAGAACATCCGATTTAGACTGCGGCATCAATGCGATCTTAGGAATATCGGCATCTTTTTCCTGCATCAATTTTAATCGTGACACAATTTCTCCATAATCTGGTGTCTTATGGAAATCATGATTGCTCATGACAACATAGACACCATGAGCATGTGCATATTCAACAATTTCACTGACTTCTTTATCACCAGTAAAACATTCAACATCAACAAAATCAATCAAGTCAGAGTCGATCATCTGTTTGTTCAACGCAACATAATCTTCGTTGGAAATGGCCATTTCCCCACCTTCTTTGCTGGTTCTAAAAGTAGCCAAAAGAACAGTGTCTTTTAACAAGGAACCAACAAGCTGGATCGCTTTTTGTGCTTCTTCCGGATTCAGAATATCTTTAAAATGATCCATTCGCCACTCGATGATATCGTAAGCCAATCCATTCAAACTTTCGATCTCGTTTTTTAAACCATCCAGATCTTTTCCCATGATAGGAATACAAATTTTTGGTTTCCCCTTACCAAATTCTACATTTTTTACTGTGATTGTTCTCATGATTACCTCCATTCAGCATTCATTAAATAGGCATTGTATAATTCTTCGCCGACTTCATTTTTGATGTCTTCGTAAAGACCATCATTCAATTCTCGCATTTGTTCTTTAGTCTCATCATCCAATTCCAAAATGGTCACGCCATTTTCCAGACAAATATTGATTCTGTCCTCAATACGCTGATCGGACTGTTCTCTGGCGTATTCACTAGCGTTTTCACTGGCTTGATCAATGATTTCTTGGTCCTCTTTAGAAAGTGATTTATAGAAATCATTATTCGTGATCAAAGACAATAAATGCGGTAAATGATTGGTTTCTACGATATATTTTTGTTGTTCATACAAGTTAGAAGAAACGATGACTTCTACCGGGTTTTCCTGCGCATCGATCGTTTTTTGCTGTAAACCAATATAAACTTCACTAAAGGACATCGGCGTTGGATTGGCATGGATATTTTGCCAGAACATCAAATGGTAAGAGTTTTCCATCGTACGAATCTTTTGCCCGGCAAAATCATCAATAGACCGGATTTCTTTATTCGTGGTCATGACACGGAAATCCTGATCGGCAAAGGATAACAGTTTAAAACCGGCGTCTTCATAGATTCCATCGATGATCGAACGGAAATTAGGATCATCTAAGACTTCACGAACATCATTGATATCATCATAAGCCATTGGCAAATCGAAAACCGCAAGCTGTTCCATAAAAGGAACCTGAGGAGCCGTATTCTGTACTATAAATTTTACATCTTTGGTCAGGCAGCTTTCAATCAGTTCTCTGTCTCCTCCAAGAGTAGAGTTGTCATACACTTCGATCTGCATTCTGCCATCACTGAGTTCTTCTACTTCTTCAGCAAATTTATCCGCAAAAATACTCGTGATCGTATCCGTGGTCGAAGCATGAGCCAATACCCATGGATATTTTTGCGATTGGGCCACATAATCTACATTTCGAGCACAGCCGCTGATCACAAACACGGAACAAATCAGAAAGGTCAAAATTTTCTTCATATTCATTTACACCCTTTCTAAATCAAAGTTAGCGAGATTTGCGGGAAAGCACAAATCAAGATCAACGCAATCAGCAATAAGATAATTTGCGGAAAGGCTTTTTTTGCAATCGTAAATACCGGAACTTCCGTCAATCGCGAAGCAATAAACAAATTGACACCGATTGGCGGTGTTACAAAACCAATAGCCAAGTTGACAACCATGATCACACCAAATTGAATGGGATCCATACCAAAACTGGACATGATCGGTGTTAAGATCGGAGCCAAGATAAGGATCGCTGGACTTGTATCCATGACCATCCCTACAATCAACAACAAGACATTGATCAGCACCAATACCGCGAATGCGCTTGTAAAGTTTTCTGTGATCAAAGAACCAGCCATCTGCGGTACTTGTAATAAAGTCAAAATTCTTGAGAATGCTACCGCGCTGGCCAAAATAAACAGAATTGGGGTAAAGGTTTTTAATGATTCAATTAAAATTGCTTTCAAATCTTTGATCTTGATCGTACGATAGATAAACAAAGAAATAAGCAATGCATAAAAAACTGAGATCACGGCAGCTTCCGTGGGAGAAGCAACACCGGTATAGATGCACCCTAAAATGATAACAGGCGTCATTAATGCCCAGAATCCTTCTTTGAGAATCGAGAAAAATCCTTTGGATCGTAAAGAATTGACCTCTTCCTGGATCCTTTCTTTATCTTCTCCATGTTTTTTACAATAATACCAGCTGTAACCCATTAATAAAGCGGCAATTAAAATACCAGGGAAAATGCCCGCTAAGAACAGATCTGATACGCTGGCACCCGTAGCCATACCAAATAAAATAAACGGAATACTTGGCGGAATGATAACACCTAAACCTCCGGCCACTGCAATCAAGGCTGTCGAGAATTTTTTATCATAGCCAAGTTTAAGCATGACCGGCATACTCATGGAACCCACCGCGGCCACCGTCGCAGGCGCACTTCCGGAGATCGCTCCATAGAATAAACAAGTCACAACAACCGCACAAGGAATGCCCGCCGTTCGGGATGCCAAAAAATACGAGAAGACATCGAACAAACGTTTAGAAACACCCCCTCTTGCCATGATGACCCCACTTAACACAAACATTGGGATCGCCAACAATGGGAATGAATCGATACCGCCAAACATAGAACGAATAATAAATTCTACACTGATATCAAAGGAGGGATCAATCAAGCTCGGAGCTACGGAGATGATCCCTAAAGCAGCTCCAATCGGTACAGACAGAAGAAGCAAAACAACGAATAAGATCATTACAGTTGACGCTAGCATTATTCGGCTCCCTCCCTTACCCATTTTTTATTCAAGATATTATGCATTTCCAAAACGACCTGCTGGAAAGAACGGATCGTTGCCAATCCAAATCCCAAAAGCGGCGCAAACTGTA
>NZ_CALVBG010000002.1 GCF_944325745.1 uncultured Faecalicoccus sp.
AAACGGTCGCGGTCTTTACTGGATACATTGTCTTCGTTGATATCCATCTCCTGGAAATAGAGAGATGTCAGGATATCGGCTGCCGACAAGGATCCGCCCGGATGTCCGCTTTGTGCCGTATAGACCATCGTCAGGATATTTTTTCGTATGTTCAATGCATGTTGTTCTAATTCTGTCATAAACGACCTCCACGAATCTAAGTATACAAAAAAAGAAAGTTCATTCCAAGAATATGTGAACAAACTTTCTTAATTTAATTCTTTGTTTAAATTATTGAACTTGACTCTTTAAGTACGCAAATATGAATTCATCCAGATCCCCATCCAAAACCGCTTGGACTTGACTGGTCTCATAACCGGTTCGAACATCCTTGATCAAAGAATAAGGATGCAGAACATAACTGCGGATCTGGGATCCCCATTCATTGGCACTTTGTTCTCCCTTGATCTCGCGTAATTTCTTTTCTTTTTCTTCAATTTCCAGCTGATAAAGACGAGACTTCAAGATGCGCAGCGCTTCTTCACGGTTTTCATGCTGGCTTCGTCCATTTTGACAAGTCGCAACGATGCCGGTCGGTTTATGGACCATACGAACAGCACTGTCCGTCTTGTTGATGTGCTGGCCTCCGGCCCCGCTGGCACGCTTGGTCTCAACGATCAAATCCTCCGGTTTGATCTCGATCTCAATTTCATCGTTGAATTGCGGCATAACTTCCAAAGACGCAAAGCTGGTATGACGTCTGGCACCGGAGTCAAACGGTGAAATTCGCACAAGACGATGAACTCCTTTTTCCCCTTTTAAATATCCGTAAGCTTTATCGCCTTCCACTAAGAAGGTCACACTCTTGATTCCTGCTTCTTCTCCGGCAAGATAGTCTAATACTGTCACTTTCCAGCCTTTTTTCTCGGCATAGCGCGTATACATCCGATACAACATGCTGGCCCAGTCACAAGACTCTGTTCCACCGGCCCCGGGATGCAGCTCCAGGATCGCATTGTTTTGATCATACTCATGCGATAAAAGAACCTGGATCTCAAAAGCCGAAAATTGTTTTTCAACTTCCTGATATTCTTCCCCAGCCATCTCTAAAAGTTCCGGATCCATCTCTTCTTTTAAAACATCGGCGGTCTCATTCAGCGATTCCATCTGTTCTAAAAGCGATTGATAGTTATCTACGATTTCTTTTAAAGAGTTTCGGGTGCGGATGATCGCTTGGGCCTTGCGCTGATCATTCCAAAATCCTTCTTCTAAGGTCTGTTGATCGTACTCTTCGATCTGTTGTTCTTTTTGAGGTAAGTCAAAGTGACTCACCTAGAGAGCGAAGCTTCTCCAGGTGAGTACTGACTCCTTGTTTCAATTCATACAGTTCCATTACGCTTTTGTCTCCCTGCGGATCCTTACTTTACATAAGAAGAACGTGATCTCACGGTCGATACGGCGATTCATTTCTTCAAACATATCGAATCCTTCTTGTACATATTGTTGAAGCGGGTTGTTTTGCGCATAGCTTCGCAAATAAATACCACTTCTCAACTTATCCATACGGTCAATGTGGTTGATCCAGTTGCGGTCGATGTTGCGCAACACAACAGTTCTTTCAAAAGGCAAGAATTGTTTTTTGACAGGCTGGATCTCTTTTTCATATTCGCCCCAGATCTTATCGATCGCATAATTTTTGATCTCTTCATAAGATTTTCCTTCGATCTCACTGACTTTGATCTGTTTTTCTTCCTGCATTCCCATAACTTCAAAAGATTTGCAGACACCGGCCGGATCCACTTCGCCTTTTTTCGTATCCAACAAATTGGCTTGCAGCGTCTGTTCAATGGCTTTTTCAAAGATCGTACGTACCATTTCATGGACTTCTTCGCTTTCCAGGATGCGATTTCTTTGCGCATAGATGATCTCACGCTGACGGCGCAAAACATCATCATAATCCAACAGCTGTTTACGAGTATCAAAGTTGAATCCTTCTACACGTTTTTGTGCCATCGTGATCGAACGAGTGACCGCTTTGGACTGCACTTGCTCATCGCCTAATTTTTCAAACATCTTCTGCAGCTTATCGCCACCAAAACGAACCATCAAACTGTCTTCCAACGAAACATAGAAACGCGAGAATCCAGGATCTCCCTGACGTCCGCTACGTCCGCGCAGCTGATTATCGATACGGCGAGATTCATGGCGTTCCGAGCCCAGAACGGCCAATCCGCCCAGCTCACGAGTTTCATTGGTCAACTTGATATCGGTACCACGCCCCGCCATGTTTGTCGCAATCGTAACCGATTTTAAACGTCCTGCCTTGGCAATGATCTCCGCTTCACGAGCATGGTTCTTCGCATTCAACACTTCATGCGGGATGCCTTCTTTTTTAAGCATCTGACTAATCAATTCACTGGTTTCTACCGCAATCGTACCCACTAAGACCGGCTGTCCTTTTTCATACAGACGTTTAACTTCCTCCACTAAAGCACGATATTTTCGATCTTTATGTGCATAGATCTCATCATCTTCATCGACACGAATGACCGGCTTATTGGTAGGGATCACGACAACTTTCATATTGTATGTCGATAAGAATTCCTCTTCTTCCGTTTTGGCCGTACCGGTCATACCGGCCAGCTTTTCATACAGACGGAAGAAGTTCTGATATGTGATCGTTGCCAAAGTAGAAGTCTCTTCCTTGATCGGAACGCCTTCTTTGGCTTCGATTGCCTGATGCAGACCGTCACTATAGGCACGTCCTGGCATCAAACGTCCCGTAAACTGATCGACGATCACGATCTCTTGTTCTTCGCTGACAACATATTCTACTTCATTGGTAAAGATATAGTTCGCCTTCAACGCCTGATTGATATGATGCACCAGCTGGGTATGTTCAATATCGTATAGATTCTTGATCTTAAAATATTTTTCGGCTTTGTGAACGCCTTCTTCACTCAACATGACCTGACGAGTCTTTTCATCGATATCATAATCCCCCGAGATCAATGTTTTTTCATGGGTGAAACGATCCGTTTCATATTCAGGGGCCGTTAAGGTTTTGGCAAATTTGTCGGCCTGAATATACAGATTGGCGGTCTGTTTCTTGCCCCCGGAAATGATCAGCGGTGTACGGCTTTCATCGATCAACACCGAGTCAACCTCGTCGATAATCGCCATATGAAGGCCACGCATCACACGGTCTTCGACACGAGTGACCATATTATCACGCAAATAATCGAACCCTAATTCCGAGTTGGTCGTATAAGTGATATCGCATGCATAAGCTTCGCGTTTTTCATTCGGTCGCAGTTCCCGTTTATTGACACCGACACTCATGCCCAAGAAACGATAGATCTCACCCATCCAAGCGGCATCACGTCCGGCCAAGTATTCATTGACGGTGATCACATGGACCCCTTTGCCTTCCAAGGCATTCAGATAAACGGCCATCGTAGCAGTCAACGTTTTTCCTTCACCGGTCTTCATCTCTGCGATGTCGCCTTTGTGCATCGCCACGGCACCCATGACCTGTACGCGGTATGGCTTTTCATTGATCACACGATATGCGGCTTCGCGAGCTGTCGCAAAAGCTTCCGGCAACAGATCCTCTACTGTTTCGCCATTGGCCAGACGATTTCTATATTCTGTTGTTTTTTCTCTAAGTTCTTCATCCGATAAAGCTTCCATCTCTTTTTCATGAGAGAGCACTTGATCTGCGATCTTTTCCAATGTGCTGATCTCACGCTTTTCTTCGGAGAATAAATTCGAAAACAATCCCATAGGTATTCCTCCTGAATCTCATTTCTTACAAATTTAGACGCTATAGTATTGTATCATAGATTTCAATGGAAAACTAGAATTCCACCATTTCTTGATAAACTTTAGATATTTTATTTATTTCATTTATTATTTAATGTTTATCGATAATATTTTATTGATTTTTATAAAAAATGATGTTATAAAGTAAGCAGAAAGAGTTTTTGTAAGGTTCTTAAGAAGGAGTGATCAGAACATGAACAAGACCAACGACTTTATTTGTAATACAAAATTCCAGGAAGTAAAATCAAAAAATCTAAAAAGAACCATGTTGGCATGCCTCGTGATCACCGGAGCATTTGCGGTGCAAGCCGTTGTCAACATCACTCAATGGACCTTGTGGAATGTATGGACCGCGATCGGTTTTTCCAATTTTCTTTATCATCTGACGTGGAATATCGCCATCTTGGTCTTCTTTTTCACCATTCTATTTCTCTATTGGAGCCACGAAGCGTTTCATCAGATCCTTGCCAAAGGAATGAATATCATAGGGATCCTTTTTCTTGTCGTAGCTTTTATCGTACCGCGGATCAGTGATTCTGTTTCAGTCCCTAGCGGGATGTCATTTATCCGATATCATGATTTTATTCTGGCGGATGGCGTCTATATCATCTTAGGTGTGATCTGCCTGTTGCTTGGGGTATTGTTCTTAAACGGCTATCGTCTACAAAATGAAGTCGATGCGATCCTGTAGGTGAAGTTATGGCAATCATATTACGTTTAGATCGCATGATGGCCGATCGGAAGATCTCTCTTAATGAATTATCGGAAAAAGTCGGCATCTCCAATGTGAATCTATCCAATCTGAAAACCGGAAAAGTCAAGGCGATCCGCTTTTCCACCCTGAATGCGATATGCGAAGTGTTGGAATGTCAGCCTGGGGATATCTTGGAATACAAAAATGACGAAGAAATCGAGTAAACCAACAGACGAGCAAACTCAACTGACAGTCGGTTGAGTCCATCCTAACGATCGTGATAGGATGCATACAAGAAGAAAGAGGTAGTCATCATGAAAAAACAAACTTTTGGACAAATGATATCTTCCTTGCGTAAAGAAAAAGGAATGACCCAGCTTGAGCTGGCGGAAAAGATGGGTGTCACCGATAAGGCCGTATCCAAATGGGAACGAGATCTCTCTTTTCCCGATGTGAATTCGATCCCAAAACTTGCCGAGATCTTTGAGATATCCATTGATGAGCTCATGCAAACAAAGGACAGCACAAAGAAAAAAGATAGTACTGAGATATCTGAGATCCTTGATATCACTCTAAAAGGAATTGCCTTAGCGATGGGCATTGCCGTTGTCGTACTTTCATTTTTAAATCAAATCGAAATCAAGAACGCCATGAGTATGTTAGGAATCGGACTGGTATGCCTGGCTCTTTCTCAATTTCCCAACAAAAATAAAGATCAGGGATAAATAAACTCCCTGATCTTTTCATTTTATGAGAAGCTGCGGCACAAACACCGCAATCACGCCAAATACGATACTGCATCCCACATAGAGGATTGCCATTCCGGTTTGACCAGATTGGATCAGCTGACTCGATTCCAAAGAAAAGGTGGAAAAAGTCGTAAAACCGCCACAAACCCCAACCTTAAAAAACAAGATCCAGCGCGGATCGATGTTGGGATTTTTGGAGACAAGACAGGCAATACACCCGATCACAAAAGAGCCGATCACATTGATCCAAAGTGTATGGAGGGGAAACCCATGCGTTTCCAATGGGATCTTGCCCCCTAAATATCGCAGGATCGATCCTAGAAACCCGCCTAATCCTACCGCTATACAATCGATCATCGTATTCCTTCTTTCTTGACGATCTTTTCTTTCGCCTTTTGATTTGCTTTTTCCAACATGGTCTCCAGATCCATCCCTTGGGATAAGCTGTCTAAACAACTGCCCGCATGCGTATCGCCGGCTCCGGTCACGTTTTCCGATCGCACAGGCTGCACAGCGACGTGAACCAGTTTTTGATCATATGCATAGGATCCGCGAGAAGCATCAGTCACGATGACCGGCTGCCCTGTCTTTTGCCAAAGCATTTCCATCCCTTTTTTGAATTCCTGCCCCGTCCAAGCTTCGCATTCTTCTTTATTCATGTGCAAAACAGGATGTAAGGTCAACATTTCTTCTAAAACTGCCGGGATCTGATCCACGCGAGGTCCAGGAGAAAAGAAAACTTTTTGTTTTTTATTTTTCAGATAGTCGATCACGCAATGATTCTGTTTTTCTTCCAGATCGATCCCCGATACATAGACCCATTCGGTCTCGGGAAGATCTTCCAAGATCTCTGGCGAAAAATGATACTCAGCTCCATGATTGGCCATAAAAGTACGTTCCCCATTGGGTTCGATCAGACAAAAACAAACGCCATTTTCTTCCAAGACTTGAGGACAGTAAAAAGAAATATCTTCCTGTATAAGCGCTTGTTTGACAAAGTCTCCATAGATGCCCGTGCCGCAAGGGCAAGCCAAGATACTCTGTTCGCAAGCCTTGGCCACATGATAGCCGCAGCCTCCGATCTTGGTTTCGCGTTTCTTGACTTTGACATCCTGGCACGAAAGCGGCAAATGATCCACATAAAGGATCACATCACACGTACAGGATGCCAGGATCAGCTTTTCACTCATACGATCTTTCTTTCATAAGGATCATAGGAGATCCCTTTTGCCAAGATTTTCTTGGCCCATTCCTGCGCCCCAAACAAAGAATGGTCGCGATAATTTCCGCATTCTTTTTCTTTTGTTCCCGGAACTTGTTCCCAGGAGGTCTCTACGATTGCCTGCAAGCTCTCTTTTAAGGCTACAGCTATTTCTTGCGGGTCATGTTCTTTCCAACATAACAAGTGGAATCCGGTGCGGCACCCAAACGGAGAACAATCGATGTAGCCGGGGACCTGCGGGCGCAAGTATAGTGCTAAAAGATGTTCCAATGTATGCATGGCCCCCGTCGGGATTTCTTCTTGGTTCGGCTGACAAAGGCGCACGTCATAATTGGAAATGACATCTCCCTGTTCCCCGGTCTCAGTATCGATCAACCGCACGTAGGGCGCTTGTACTTTTGTGTGATCCAAAGTAAAACTCTCTATAATGATTTCTGGCATTTTTCTCTCTCCTCTATAATTTTTTCTGCTTGTTTTAAAAAAGGCTGAAAAGCACTGGGAATCGATATTTTCTCATGGATCTCGTCCAAAGAATAAAAGTCTTCGTTTCCCTCTTTGACAAAACAAACCATCCCCTTCATATGCCACTCGACATGGGAAAAGATGTGGGTATAGGGTTCCAATACTCTTTTTTCTTCTACCTGTTGAGGCATGTTCTCATCAAATCCAAACAAGCCCGCCAACAAGCCTTGAGAAGGCCGCTTTTTCAAGTGGATCTTATCTTGATAGATCCAAATATAAAACATCGGCTCTTCGATTCGCCGCGGTTTCTTTTTTGCCGACACCGGAAGCGCATGGGCATCACCGCAGAGTAAGGATTGGCAATCCTTTCGGATCGGACAGATATCGCATCTTGGATTTTTAGGAATACAGACCAAAGCTCCCAGCTCCATCAACGCCTGGTTGTAATCGCTGATGGGATCTGCCAAAGAGGCATCGACCAATTCCGTGATCTGCTTTTTGATTTTTGTCTGTGATACATCTTCCGTGATATGGTAAAGACGAGAAAAAACACGGATCACATTACCATCCACCGCACTGACTTTTTCATCAAAGGCGATCGAAGCGATTGCCCCGGCCGTATAGTCGCCAATGCCCGGCAGTTTAGATAGTTCCTTTTTGGTCTGCGGGAACTGTCCATGATAATTTTCGACACAGTAAGCCGCACATTTCTTCATATTTTTGACCCGATTATAATATCCCAAGCCTTGCCAGATCTTGACCAGGTCGTCTTCGTGGGCTTGTGCCAAACTGTTAAGATCCGGATATCGAGCCATAAAGCGCTCGTAATAAGGAAGCATCGCTTCAATCCGGGTTTGCTGCGCCATGATCTCAGAGACCCAAATCGAATACGCCTCTTTCTTTTGTCGAAAGACCAGCTTCCGGGCATTTTCCTGATACCAGCGCAATAGATCTTCTTGAAACATAAAACCAAAAAAGCAGGATCAAACCCTGCTATAGATCCACTGACAATCGCCAGTGACCTTGACTTCTCCACTACCCGCGGTAATAAAGATCGTATCGCCTTTTTGAAGTTCCAGTTTTGTATCCTGGTTTTCCACCACGGCACTGCCTTCCACCAACACCAGGGCTCCAAAACTTTCTTCATCCACTGGGATCGATGTGGATCCTTTTAATGTCGTTTCAAAGCTTGTAAAGTAATCGCATGTCCCGAGCATGACCGTAGAAGTGGTTTCATCGCTGACAGGTTCTCCCACCGGTTTGAAATCCGATTCGATCGGATCCAGATTGGAAACATCGATGGCCTTATCGATATGCAGTTCACGTGGTTTCCCGTCTTTTCCCACACGCCCAAAATCATACACACGATAGGTCGAATTGGAATTCTGCTGGATCTCACAAAGTGTCGTTCCTGCTCCGATCGCATGGATCGTACCTGCCTGGATAAAGAAGACATCGCCTTTGTGTACCGGTACTTCTTTGAGGACTTCTAAGATCGTATTATCTTCGATGCGCTGACGGAATTCTTCTTTCGTGATCGAACGATTGACCCCGAAATATAAAGTAGCTCCTGGTTCGCAATCCAAGATATACCACATTTCTGTTTTTCCGTATTCTTTTTCAACCCGCAATGCATATTCATTATCAGGATGCACCTGGATCGACAGCGGCTGCTTTGAATCGATGAATTTGATCAACATCGGGAAGAATTCAAACTCTTTTCCTTTTGTTCCCAAACAGTCCTTTCCTAAAGCATCAATGTATTCTGTCAAGGTTTTTCCGGCATACTCACCCGTTAAAACGATGCTGGGTCCATCCGGATGCGTAGAGACTTCCCAACTTTCGGCTACAATATCCAGATCGCTTTTCTTTCCGTATTTTTCCTTTAAATTTGTACCGCCCCAAATATAATCTTTATAAGCAGGGCCTAGTTTTACAATTGGCATGATTTCACTCCTGTTCTCATCGGCTTTATTATAAATCATTTTTCTAAATCGTGGTATGATAAAACTATGAAAATCGGCATGATCCAGGTCCGTGTCCGTGATGACCTCAGCGAAAATCTAGATCAGGTAAAAACCTTGGCCAAAAAGTGTATAGAAAACCATGCGGACATCCTGGTTTTCCCAGAAATATGGAATTGCCCGTATACGAATGAAAAGATCTGCCAGAGTGTTCCCTCTTATGATCCGTGTGCCCATTTGATGCGCTCAATCTCACAAACGGGACAATGTCTGGTCGTTGCCGGCACTTTGGCCCATAAGATCGATCAAAAGATCTATAACGAGTGTCTGATCTTTGATCATGGAGAACAGATTGGGGCTTATCAAAAAACACATCTGTTTGAGATCCATACCAATCATACGGATTATCAGGAAAAAGATGTGTTTACGCCCGGGAATTCTCTTTGTACATTTCCTACTTTATGGGGAACCATGGGTGTCTTGATCTGTTACGACATCCGCTTTCCAGAAATGACGCGGCGGTTGGCCCAGGCAGGGGCCCAGATCATCTTTTGCCCGGCCGCCTTTAATAAACAAGTCACGCAAGCCCACTGGACCCCGCTTTTTCAAACGCGGGCCATGGAAAACCAAGTGTTTATGGTCGGGGTCAATCCGGCCCAATATCAATTTGACAATTTTGAAAGTTTTGGTCACTCAATCATCACCGATCCCTTTGGAAAGATCGTTTATCAAATGGATGAAAAAGAACCTGTGGCCATCGTCGATATTGACTTAAACCGAATCCAGCAGATTCGAGACCGCATGCCGTTTTGGAAGATTCGCAGAACGGATCTGTATTAAACAAGGAGAAGAAACAAATGAAAGAGATCGCAATTCAGGAATTAGAAGATTTTAAGATCGGCCACGCTCAAGATCTGGAAAAAGGCACCGGCTGTACCGTGATCATCTGTGAACAAGGTGCCACCGCCGGCGTAGATGTCCGCGGTGGAGGTCCTGCCACCCGTGAAACCGACCTTTTGAATCCCAAAAATATGGTCCAGCAGATCCATGCCGTAACTTTGGCGGGTGGAAGTGCTTTTGGCTTAGAGGCCAGCTGCGGGGTCATGGACTATTTGAGTGAACATCAGATTGGTTTTGATATGAAAGGCATTACGATCCCCATCGTATCTGGCGCTTGTTTATTTGACTGCAGCGTTTCCGATCCTAAGGCATACCCTTCCAAAAAAATGGGGTACCAGGCTTGTGAAAATGCTCAAACCCATCAGCCCCAACAAGGATGTGTCGGCGCCGGCACAGGGGCAAGTGTAGGTAAATTTATCGGTTTTGACAAAGCCATGAAATCCGGCTTAGGAATCGCCGCTTATCAAGTTGGCGATCTAAAATTAGCGGCAATCGTGGCTGTCAATGCGTGCGGCGATGTCTACTTTGAAAATTCCAATCGACCCATCGCCGGAATCTATGACTATCAAAAACAATGCCGGATCTCGACAACGGACTGGATATTGGAAAACGAACCTATTGTAGAGTCTTGCGGCATGAATACGACGATCGGCTGCATCATCACAAATGCCAATCTTTCTAAAGCCCAAATCAATAAAGTGGCTTCCATGGCTCATAACGGATATGCACGAACGATTCGACCGGTCCACACCTCCAGTGACGGGGATACGATCTTTGCGATGGCTTCCGGAAAAGTAGAAGCAGAACCCGATATCGTCGGTGTTCTGGCTGCCAAAGCCATGGCAAAAGCCATCGAAAATGCCTGCGTCAAGGCTACCCCTCTCTACGGCCTTACAACGTATTCCGAAATCCAAGAAAAAAGCGTCTAGAGACCAAACTGGTCAATAGGCGCTTCTTTAAATCCTTCCGGTGTCAAAACCATCATCGAAGTAAAACCAATATCGCGAATCTGTTTCAGTGACTCCGCATAGTGGCAATCTAACATGTGGCAATCATGACAATCGCTGTTCAATATAATTTTTCCTCCCTTTTGGAAGAGATATTCCAGCAAGCTTTTGTGCGGATACGGATGTTTGCGATAGCCTCGCGAGATTGCCCCGGTATTGATCTCAAAGATCTTTCCGGCCTGAACCAAAACATCGATGCATGCTTGGGCATAGCTCAAATAAGCTGGATCCGTAAATGAAAGATAGTGTTCATCTTCATTGAATTTCATCAACAGATCCAAATGTCCTACAATATCCACTTCTTCAAATTGTGCTAGTTTTTGAAGATCTTCATAGTAATCCTTGGCATAGGAAAGAAAATCTCCACCGTACAAATCTGTGATCTCATCGGTCATCGCTTGTGAATAATCTACATTTTTAACTTGGTTTTTTACCTGGATAAAATGCTTGCTGCCAATCACAAAATCATAAGGATCTTTCGAAGGAATCCGCTGCGTCATATCTTCTTCGATACCGACATAGATCTGGATCTGATCTTTATACTTCTCTTTTGCCGCTAAGATCTCCTTTCGATAAGAAACCAGATCTTCTTCTTTCATCGCAACCTCATCGTATCGACAAGGTCCATGTCCGGAGAATCCTAAAATCGTAAATCCTTTCTGGATCGCCGTTTGCACCATTTGGTCGATCGTGTCTTTGCCGTCACAATAAACACTATGCGTGTGTAGATTCTGTTTGATCATTTGTGATCCTTTCTAACCATTCTTGACAACCTTGAACGATATCTTGGTAAGCTGTTTCAAAATCATCTGTATACCAGGGATCTGCCACATCCCGATCCGCCAACAAAGAATAGACTTTCTGTTGCGGATCCATCTTAAACAATCGTTTTAGATTCTGATGATTCCAGCGATCCATCCCGATGATATAATCCCATTTCCCATATTCGTCAAAACGAACCTGACGGGCCTGGCGGCAAGAAAAAGGAATTCCCTTTTCTTTCAATTTCCGTTGAGCAGGAGGATAGATATCCCGTCCAATCTCTTCGGTACTCGTTGCCGCCGAAGCAATCAAGAATTGATCTTGGATTCCTTTTTGGGCAATCAAGTCTTTAAAAATATATTCCGCCATCGGCGAACGGCAGATATTGCCGTGGCAGACAAACAATATTTTGATCATAGTTTATTCCTCTTTTTGTTCATTATATTTCTTTTTTGTGATTTTCAAAAGAAGGAGTCCGTTTTTTTACCAACACTTTACACTTTTTTCAAAGCATGCCGATAGAGCCAGAAAGAAAGGCCGGCGCTGATCACTTCCGTGATCCAGAAGGCATGCCAAACTCCGGTCGCTCCCAAAAGGCGGGACAAAACAAACGCAATCGGCAAGATCAAAACCACATACCGCAATAAAGAGATCATCAAAGAAGGTACCCCTTTGCCTAATCCTTCCAAAGAACCGCAGGAGATCACCGATAAAGATGAAATCACAAAACCAAGACTGATCAAGCGTAAGGCCAAACTGCCCACCTGGATCGTTTGCGGATTTGACGAAAACAATCCAATCAATTTTTCCGGGATTCCCCAGCACAGAATCGTTCCCAGCACCATGATGCCTACCGACAACAAAAAAGCGGTTCGATAAATGGCATGCACTCGCTGCATCTCTTGCGCCCCATAGTTATAACCAATGATCGGCCGCATGCCCTGAACGATCCCGTTCACCGGCAAATACAGAAAGGTCTGCAGTTTATAATACACGCCAAGCACCAAGATATAGACCGAAGAGAAAGCCGCTAAAATGATATTGAGACAAGAGATCAATAATGATGGAAGAGCAAGATTCAAAGTGGCAGGGATCCCCACGGCATACATTTTTTTGACCAGACTCCAGCCCATCCCCTTTTGAGGAATCCGGATATGAACGGGAAAGTTTCCAAACTTGTAACAGATCAGATAGATCAATACGCCGATCGTCTGTCCAATTCCCGTAGCCCAGGCCGCTCCCTCGATTCCCATTTGCGGAAATGGTCCCCAACCAAAAATCAAAATCGGATCCAAAACAATGTTGATGATGCATCCCGACAACATACAGATCATCGTAATCATCATCTTTCCCGAAGCTTGAAAGATCTTTTCCATCGCCATGGATACGGCAATAAATACCGAAAAGCCAAAAGCGATCCGTGCATAGCGAACGCCCAGATCGATCACCAAAGCCTGACTAGTGAAACAACTCAAAAACCAGGGAATGATCCCTATGCATACGATCATCAACAAGATCCCGTGCATCCCATTACAGATCAAGCTCCAGGAAGCAGCCGTATCGGCTTTCAGTTTGTTCTGGGCTCCCAAATGATACGCAATGACCGCATTGGCACCCACTGAAAAGCCAATCGTCACCGCATTGATCAGATTCTGAATAGGAAAGACAAGGGACAGAGCCGTCATCGCATCTTCACTGATCTGAGCCACATAGTAACTATCCACGATATTATAAAGAGCCGAGACCATCATGGAAATGACCATGGGCAGCGACATCGAAAGAACAAGCGGCAATACCGGTCTTGTCTTCATAAACGATTGATTCATAAGATTTCCCCTTTCAAGCCAAAAAAAGAGCTATATCCTTCTTGAATTTCAAGAAAATATAGCTGTTGCGCATCTTATTTTTTCACAGTGTTCAGCGATTGTCAATTACAGTTTTTTTCAGAAAACTTTCTACTAGATGACTGGACTGCTGACTCGCATGTTGAACGTATGTCGAAAATTCCATGGGATTGTCATGATGAACGGCTACATCGCTGAGGGAGCGGATGATCACAAAAGGAACTTGAAAGGCATCTGCCACCTGCGCCAAGGCCCCGGCCTCCATTTCTGAACAGATAGAGTCCGGAAAATTCTTCATCAGTTTTTGAAAATCTTCTTCTTTGGCCATAAACAGATCTTGTGAGGCAATCGCTCCTACATGATAGCGAATCTGGTTTTCTTGGGCGGCTTCGATTGCCTTTTGAATCAAATCCCGATGGGCATGATAACGCAAGCCCAATCCTTTTGGCCCATCCAGACTTGTCGTATCAAAATCCGCCTGGATCACATCGTCACTAATGACGATATCTAAGACTTCTTGCTCTTCTTTGAGCCCTCCGGCCGTTCCAATATTGATCAAAGCTTCCAGATCATGCGTCAAACAAAGAGCTGTGGTGACCATGGCAGCCCCGACCTTGCCAACTCCGCTCTTGCATAAGACCACTTCGACTCCGCCGCATGTCCCGTAGACAAAATCAAACAAGCCGATTTTCTTGGTGCTTTGGATCTGACATAATTTTTCGATGGCCTGGACTTCCACATCCATGGCGGCAATGATTCCTATCATCTTATTTCCTCCTGCATACAAAGAAGTATTTTTCTCCTTCCTGGATGCCTTCCTGATCAAAATCCGTCGTGATCTTTTCTATCGTAAAGTATGGTTTTAAAGTTTCGATCAGCCAGGCCGGATCATACACGCGCTGCATATGATGTTCCTGGATCACGGTTCCGTCTTCTTTATAAAAGGCAAAATCTTGATAGATCACATCTTCTTCACTGGTGATCGACCACTGATAATCCACATCGAGAATATGGCCGGTTTCATTGAATTCTTCTTGAAACTCCTGCAGCCGATCCAGCGAGTGGGTATCAAAAAAGAAGAATCCCTGGTCGGTTAAATGGTCATAGACTTCCCGAAAAAAATCTTTGACTTCTTGCGGATCCAATAAATAGTTAAAGCTGTCACAAAGACAAAGGATGGCTTCATAATGCCCCAATCCGTGTAGATTGCGCATATCCTGGCAAAGATATTGGATCGATGAATTCTTATCTTTTTCCCTGGCTTGTTGGATCATCGACTCACTTTGATCCAAAGCCGTCATTTGATATCCTTTTTGCGATAGAACTTGTGTGATCTCGGCACTGCCGCAAGCCAATTCTAAGACTGAACAAGGAGCCGATGAGGCCATGATCCAATCGACCCACGCCAAAGTTGCCTGATCATCTTTGACCAAAGCATCATAATAATAGGCCAATGTATCATAGATCATAGATTTCGACCGGAACATCCGCATACAGACGGTCCAATCGATACACCTCTCTTTCCTGCTGGACAAACAGATGAACGACAACATCTTGCAGATCGATCAAGATCCAACGGGAATCCGCATCGCCTTCGATCCGCATCGGCGTTTGGATACCGGCTTCCTTCAAACGATCTTTGATGTTTTGACAAATCGCATTGTTTTGCCTTGTATTTGCCGTAGATGCGACGATCATGTGATCCATGAAAGGCGTTAACGTGCGCGTATCATAATCGCGAATATCATATCCTTTTTTTTCGCTGATTGCCTTACAAACTATTTCACGAACTTCCAATTCTCTATTCCTTTCCTTCCAAATATTTTTGGTTTTCTTCTTTGACCATCCAGAACCCTTGTAGAAGGTCTTGTTTGACCAAATCGATCTGCTTCTGTACCGGATATCCTCGCAAAGGGTCCAACTTGTCCGCACAGAAAATGATCATCGCATAGGGGTCGGTACTGGTCCCTAATACATGATGATAGATCGCTTGTCGAATCTGGAAATCATGGATCCCAAAGATTCGATCCACGATCTCGCTGGCGACAAAACCATGCCAGACAGGACACGGATAGTGCATATTTTCCGGGCAAAGGATCTCCATCCATGGTTTCATTTCCGCTTCGGTCATATTCTTGGCAATATCATGAAAACAGCCAATCAAATAAGCACGATTGGGATCCAGATCATGAGCGCAGGCAAACTCTTCACAAAGCTTTGCCACGGAAAATGAATGAGCCACTCGTTTCGGTTTTAAGCGTTCCTCTAAAAAGCCCTTCAAATACAAACGATGTTGATAGATATAATCCAGCACTTGCGGCGCCAGATAATTCAGTTTTTTTCCTCTTCGGATCTCGCTGCTGGAAACAGGCATGGGCACCATATGGATCCGCCGGATCGGATACGCCGTGTTGCCAAGTTTCCCATCCCGGTCAAAGCACACAAACTGCGCCAGACAAACCAAGGTATCCGGCTCTTTCCAGCGGTCGAACTGTTCTAACTGGTCATTGCCGATCAGCCAAAAAAACTCATGGTCGGGATATCGTGCATGAAGTTCTTTTAAAGTATCGACCGTATAGCTTGTCCCTTCCCGCTCTAATTCGATCGTACAGACTTTATAATCCGGATAGGGTTCTAAAGCCATTTTCAACATGGCCAGACGATCTTGATCGTCGGTCAGCTGGCGATCTTTTAAAGGTGTTTTTTTTGTCGGCAGAAACCAAACTTGAGAAACCCCCAATTGTTCTTTGGCCTGATGAGCCATTTGAAGATGTCCCAAATGGACCGGGTCAAAAGAACCGCCTACGATTGCGACCTTCATTTCTTTAATCCCAACTTGTTTTCTTTACTGCGGCGATAGAGAAGGAAGGTTCGCCCTACAATATGGACGATCTCGCTATGAGTCTGCGAAGAACACTCAATGGCCGCTTCCCGAACATCGATCGGGCTTGTTTTCAACAGTGTGCATTTTACTAGTTCATGCGCTTCTAATGAATCGTCTAAGGAACGAATCAAATTATAACTCAGCCCTTCCTTGCCGATCTGAAATAAAGGGCGCAAAGATTGTCCCATCTTTCGTAACAATTTTTTATTTTGTGCCGTAAGCATTAGATCATCGCCTTTCTAAATGATACTTGGATCCCTTTATGGACCCGAACATAAACATCCTGGATCGCTCCGCTGATACAAAACCATCCCAGCCCATGGATCACGACATCCATCTTGTCTTCCGAGATCATCGGAGCATGGTAGGTATGCATCGTCAATAAAGAGGTGTCAACACAAGGCACCAGCATTTCATTGAGATGTTTTTGCCAAAGGGCGTCGGCAGTGGAAAGTTTCCCCCGATGGATCGGCAGCGACCGCGAGAAATACCCAACGACACTCGCCTTTCCATTCACGACAACATCCAAGCGGGCCAAACCGCCCACCGCATAACTTTGATCTTCAAATGCCTGAGACACAAAAGGTCGGATCGGTTTTGTGGGAATCACCGTCTTTAGATCCCGCGGATTTAAGATCGAGAGCATGCTGTGGCGATTCTCGATTCCCGGAGAATCAAAGATCGTATATCCGTCTTGTTCAATCGGCACCAGGTCCAGTGTCGTTCCCGGATGCCGGGAGATCGTCAAATCTTTGGATGCCATCAGCCGATTCAAGATTGTCGATTTTCCCGCATTGGCTACCCCCATAAAGATCACATCCTGGCCTTGACGGTAAGTATGGATCGCTTGCACGATCTTCATCAAATTCTGTGTGCTTTGTTCATCGTGCTTGAGAAGGTGACCGCAAATCAAGATATCTTTGACTTCAATATTCTCTTCTGCCAATCGCTGGCGCACAAACCGCAAGATCTTTTCATCTTGTAAAGTTTTGGGCAACACATCGCGTTTGGTCAAGATCATGATGATCTCTTTGCCCGGCAGTTTTTGATTCAGGCGAGAGATCATGCTGGCTTCAAAAGTAAATAGATCTACGACCCAGAATACGATGCCGTCGATCTTATTGATCTTTTCTAAAGTTTGATTGGATTCGATGCCCTGCTGCATCGAGATCGTCACCTGATCATAATGACGAATTTTGTAGCATCGCTGACAATAACTGGCATCTAAAGCCGGTACATAGCCTAATCCTTGCGGATCATCGTTTTGTAACGCGATCCCGCAGCCTTTACAATACTTAGTCATCGTATACTCCTTTCTGGAATCCTTTTTTCGCTAGTCTTCGAAAAACAAAATTCTCAAACTTTCGCGTAAACTTCGTCGTAGAACGATCCACCTTGGAGATCGGTGCCGTTAAGATCACATAGATCCCGGCCAGGTTTCCTCCCAAGACATCGGTAAAAAGCTGATCCCCTAAGATCGCTACTTCCTTTTTATGGCAATGGTGATCTTTGACTGCCTTCCAAAACCGAAACGGCATCGGCTTACAAGACAGAGAATAGACTTGTGAAACGTGCAGCTCTTTTCCAAAACGATAGGCCCTTTTTTTCGTCGCGTTAGAACACAGGGCCACAGTGATCCCGGAAGCTTTGACTTTTTCAATAAAGTCGATCACTTCCTGGTTAGGGACCTTTTCATTGTAAGCCATCAAAGTATTATCTATATCACACAAAAGCAATCGGATCCCCGCTTGTTTTAAGCGGTCGATATCGATCTTTTGATAACTGGAAACATAATAATCCGGTTTGAAAAGTGACATGGTTCCTCCTTACTTTTTCCTCATTTTATAGTGGTTTCGCAAAAGATTCAATGATCTTTTCCGCACACCGCAAGCCATCGATCGCACTGGTCATGATTCCGCCGGCATAACCGGAACCTTCACCACAAGGGTAGATTCCTTTGATATTGGATTGAAGATCTTCATCCCGAACGATGCGAACCGCTGCGCTGCTTCGAGATTCAACCGCTGTCAACACTGCATCCTCCAAGCTAAAGCCCGGAATCCGTTTTTCAAATTGGATCAGTCCTTCATGCAGTGCCTGATTCACAGAATCGGAAAACAATTCATTGAGATCCACAAAGGTCGTCTTTCGGCAATAGGTGCTGGAAACTTTGCCAAATTCCTTGGAGCAGATCCCCTGCAGATAATCTTTGCTCAGCTGAACACAGGCCCGGTAATCCTTCCCTAATGAAAAAGCTTTTTTCTCAAGCACTTCCTGATATTCCAAGCCCGCAAAAAGCTGGGTTCCATAATCTTTTTCATTGACTTGCACCAACAAGGCACTGTTGGCATTTTCTCCATCCCGGGCCGCATAACTCATGCCGTTGACAACCAATTTCCCTTCGGAAGAAGAACAAGGAATCACCAGTCCGCCTGGACACATACAAAAGGTATAGACCCCTTTGTCGTTGGAGGCCGTCATGGATAACTGGTAGCGGGCTGGCCGGAAGCGATCATCCTGGGCCATCTCATGTAAAATGGCCTGATCGATAAAAGCTTGTTGATGTTCGATGCGAACCCCGACGGCAAAAGGTTTATTTTCCATATGCAGTCCTTTTTGCGCACACATTCGAATCGTATCCGAAGCACTATGTCCAATGCTTAAGATCATCTGTTCACACAAGATCTTGCCTTGCGAGGTATGGATTGCTTTGAGCTGCCCCGCTTCGATCTCCAGATCCAGTAAGCACGTATCGTAATAGATATCGGCTCCCCATGCCCGTAACCGCTGGTCCAAATGTTCCAGGATCGGTACAAAACCATCGGTTCCTATATGCGGGTGCGCATCGATCAAAATATCCGGATCGGCTCCCAGTTCCACAAACTCCTGGAGAACTTTGCGGCTGCGCGGATCTTTGGAACGCGTCGTCAATTTGCCGTCACTGAAAGCGCCCGCACCTCCTTGGCCAAACTGGACATTGCATTCCGGATCTAAGGGGCCGCCTTCCCAAAATGTCTTGACCTTTCGCTGTCGCGCCAAAATATCGCTTCCTCTTTCAATCACGATTGGACGATAGCCTTGCTTGGCCAACTGCAGAGCCGCAAACATCCCAGCCGGTCCAAAACCGACCACCACCGGGCGATGGTGTAAGATCTGTGATCCTGGGCAAACCTCGTGATACGTTTCATCGGGGCACAAATGAACGTCCCGCAATTTTAAAAATCGCTTTTCATTGCGAACCTTGGCATCCACAGTATACGAAAAAAGGATCTTTTGGTGGCGGGCATCCACGCTTCTGCGATGAATGTGCCATGCGAAAAGATCTTTTTTGGAGATATGCAGTTTCTTTAAGAGCTGGCCTTCGATCTGGTCTTCACGAAGGCACTTGATCTGTGAAATTCGTATCATAATAATTGTTTTAAAATCGGAAATTGTTCTTTATATCTGACCACTAAAGAGGCAAAGCCTTGCGATAAAGCAATCGTTAAGAAATAAACGACGATATGCGCATTCGGTAAAAGCGCCAACAGCGGGACCGCAAACAAAATATGGACCGTATAGATCAACAGCGAATCTTCACGCATACTGCGGTACACCGGTTTATAAGGAATCTTTGTCGTCAATAAAGTATTGACCAGGAAATAAGTCGTTGGGATCAGACTCAGATACATACTGGTCAGATCACGCATCATTCCTAATATAATATACAGTGTTACTTCAATGACCAGCAGGGCAAAGCTGATGATCAAGGCAATCTGTGAAAAGCGTCCCGATAACCGTTTGGTCTTCGCCAACAAGCAGCCGATCCCAATAAAGATCGGGGCAAAGAAGAAGCCGTTTCGACTTGTCGTGATCGTGACGGTAAAAAAACGGAACAAGAAACTGATCACCGGGATCGTTTCCCATAAAGGCGCAAAAACATTCAACAGATAACCTACAAAGTAAAGGATCAGTGACGTCTTCAACATAAAGATCATGCCTTTTTTCTGATACAGAAAATATGCGATGATCATCCCGGTCATCAAGGCCGGTAAAAACCATAAGTGATAGTAAGATCCATTCAACAAAAAGTTTCGAAGATACGATACGATCCCGATCCAGCCAGTTCCGGCACTGATATAGTTATAGATCGTGTAGGGCAAATACACTACGGTCCAGATCAAATAGATCTTCAATAAACGAAAAAGGTATCGCTTCAACAATTCTTTGTTTTCTTCTTCATCGTTTGTCAATTTACGAAAGAAGAAGTATCCGCTGATCGTAAAGAAAAACGGAACCGCCATTCGACAGATCGTCTGAATGAAATAAGTATTGAATGTTTCGTTGAGTTCAATAAACGGAAATGTATGAATACAGACGACCAAAAGAGCACTGACATATTTGGCAATGTCAATGGCCGCCAGTTGTTTTCTAGCCATGTTTCTAATCTCTCTTTCTTAAACGCGGCACACGAGCGGCGATGGCAGATAAAGTTTCATTGTTGATGGTATGTGATTTTCGGGAAATCTCATCGATCGTGACTTTCTGATCTCCCTGCTGTCCCACGATCACCACAACATCTCCTTCTTGCACCTCTTCCACGTTTGTCACATCGATCATGCATTGATCCATGCAGATATTTCCAATGATCGGACAACGCTGCCCATGCACTAATACTTCTAAACCTTGATTGGATACAAGACGATGCAGCCCATCCGCATACCCTACCGAGACGGTAGCTACTTTGGTATCTTTAGCGGCGGTAAAATGGCGCCCGTAGCTGACTGTCTGTCCTTTATGGATCCATTTGACCAAGCTGATATTGGCATACCAGCTTAAGATCGGAATAAAATCAGGCTGTGAAACGATAGGGATCTCATCATCGCTGGTCACACCCATATACAAAAGACCCGGACGACAATAATCCATGCCCAGATCTTGATAGTTCAAGATCCCATAACTGTTTTGAATATGTTTTAAACCGGGATCGATCCCTTCCGCTTTTAAATTCTCACAGACTTCCTGAAATAATTCGATCTGATGTTGCGTAAAGGACTTGCTTTCTAATCCAAGATCATCGCTGACCGGAAAATGCGAAAAGATCCCTTCCACTTTCAATCCGGGAAGGCGATATTCCTCTAAGATCGCATCCATGTTCTTTTCCTGATCTTGATAAACGATCCCTGTACGATTCATGCCGGTATCCACTTTACAATGACAATGGATCTGGCATTGTACACTTTGGGCATACGCATTTAATTTCTTGGCATACTCCAAAGACACCAAAGACTGTATGATCTGATTCTCAACTAAGTAATGAAAATGTTCCGGTGGTGTATAGCCCAAGATCAAGATCGATTCCTGGATCCCGCCTTGGCGCAGCCGCAATGCTTCATCCACACTGCTGACCCCAAAAAAGTCAATACCGCACGCTGCCAGAGCTCGAGCGCATTCAACATCGCCATGGCCATAGGCATTCGCTTTGACAATCCCCATGATCTTGGTTTTTCCCACTAACTTCTGGATCTCTTTGACATTATGCGCGATGGCCGGATAGTTGATCTCTGTCCAACTTCGGCTATAGCTTTCTAACATACGCCGACCTTCCTTTGCATGGCCAGCTCGATCAAGCGATCGATCAAATCAGAAAAACCGATGCCCGCTTCCTTCATCATCGAAGGATAACGGCTCGTATCCGTAAAGCCCGGGATCGTATTCAATTCATTCAAGATGATCTGTCCATCGCTTGTTAAGAACATATCGACACGCGCTAAACCAGTACAATTCATCGCCTTATAAGTGCGGTAAGCCAATTCTTGGGCTTGTTTGAATTGTTTTGGTTCAATACGGGCCGGACAGATGATCTCAGCCCCTTTATCTTCATACTTTCCTTCAAAATCAAAGATGCTGCCATGGATCTGGATCTCGTCGATACTGCCGGTAAAGACGGTCTCGTTTCCCATGACCGCACAGCCGATCTCAAAGCCGTCAATCGCTTTTTCAACTAAGATCTTGCCGCGTCCGTCATAATAAAACGCATCATCCACAGCCGGTTCAAAATCTTCTTTAGATTCCACTTTGTGGACTCCATAGCTGCTTCCCGCATTGCATGGTTTGATGATCCATGGCAGCGGGATCTGTTTTTCAATTTCTTCAAAAGTCGGATTCGCTTCAAATTTTTTCAGACAAATATAAGGAGCACAAGGAATATCGGCTTCCTTACAGAGAATATGCATGATCTCTTTATCCATACTGATCGAAGAGCTCATCACATCGCAGCCGACATAATGAATGTTCATCAATTCTAAAAGTCCTTGGATACATCCGTCTTCTCCATTTTTCCCGTGAAGAACCGGAAAAGCCACATCTAAATCCATCTTTTCTTCCGGCCGGTCTAAACGGATGACTCCCTTATGCACAAAGGCGCAAGGAGTACAAGAGGGATCTTGTCTCCAAGTATCGTGTTCGATCGCATCGATGCTTCCATCATAATAATAGAAGATCCCGTTTGGATCGATCCCAATCATGATAATATTGTATTTATCCGCATGGATCTGGCGTAAAAAAGATGCTGTTGAATGTAAAGAAACAGAATATTCTGAACTTTGCCCTCCAAATAAAACTGCTAAATTATATCGATTCATTTCAATTCCCCTTTCAAAATATCAATAAGCGTATCCATTCCCATGCTTCGGGAACCTTTCACTAAGATGGCACAATCTTTTTGAAGATAGGGACGAAGGAACTCCCCCATTTCTTCCTTGGTTTCAAACCAATACGCTTTTTTATCCTTACAATGTTCTACCATTTTTAAAGACAATGGTCCATAGCCGCAGACGATATCGACTTGGTGATCAAAGGCATAATCTCCGATTTCTTCATGCAGGCAGATTTCATTCGGACCGAGATCCAACATATCGCCCAGGCAGGCAATATGTAAAGGGGCATCCAAAGTCATCAAAGCATCGATGGCAGCTTTGGCGCTTTCCGGATTTGACTTATAGGCATCATTTAAGATCTTTGCCTTGGCAATCTGATCTAACTGCATGCGCATACCGGTCATTTCTAAATGCGAAAGACCTTCTTTGATTGATTTCATAGAGATTCCTAAATAGGACGCGATATAGATGCAAGGCAATGCGTTATGCGCCTGGATCTTTCCTAAACTGTTGACCTTCACGTCCGAACACAAAGAACAAGAAAAACAAATCTGATCCTGGATCACTTTCACATCGGATGTCAAAGCGATATCTCCGTGGGTTCCAAAGGATATGATTTTTTTCGAAGGATCCTGATCCATCGCTTTTAAACATTCGTCAATTTCCGGACTATCCTTATCATATAAGAAAAGACCTCCCGGCTTTAAATGCTCCAAAATCTCTAATTTGGCCTGTGCAATTTGTTTCTTTCCACCCAAATTTTCCATATGAGCCGATCCGATCGTGGTGATCACAGAAATATCCGGAGGAGCAATCGAGCATAAAAAAGCAATCTCTCCTCGATTCTCCATCCCCATCTCCAGAATGATGATCTCAACATCTGAATCTAAGGATAAGATCGTCAGCGGCAAACCAATCTCATTGTTCTGATTTCCTTGTGTCTTCTGTGTCTTTTTTTCTAAAGAACAGATCGAATAAAGCATATCTTTACAACTGGTTTTTCCATTGGATCCGGTAATGGCGACCACCGTCCCCGAAAGTTTTTGAAGATAGGCTTTGGCAAGATCTTGTAACGCTTGTAAAGTATCGTCGACCAAGACCAACGCTACATCTTCCGGATAAGGCGTATGATCTTTTTGCCACAAAGCCGCCTTACATCCTTTTTCTTTTACTTGTTCTATAAAAGTATGTCCATCTGCTCTTTGACCCATCAATGGAACATACAAATGACTGTCTTCAATTTTTCTAGAATCGATGCAGACACCATGGATCATGACTTTCTCTGATCCTAAAACCGGCGCATGCAGCATCGATGCGATCTCACGAATAGTAGTCTCTATCATGATGAACCCCCATTTGATGTTTATTATAACATAATCCTTAAGGCCAAAAATGGAAAGGAAGTGGTTTTATTTGATTTTTTCACTTTTTCAGATTCATTTTGGGGTAGCTCTATGAAAAAAAGGCTTAAAACGGGTTCAAAATCCCCACAAAGTGATCATTTCGATTCTATTTCACATATTTTCCCATAATATTCACACATTTTTTGTTTTTGGCTGTGCTATACTTAGTGCAAGCAAGGAATAGAAGACCTTGCCGGTATGAAGTCATTTTGATATTCATACTATTTTCTATCCCCTTAATTTTTTGAAAAGTCAGGCACCCCCTTAGCCTGGCTTTTCACTTTTTATGGGCATTTGTTGTATAATGAAGAAAATAATCAGGAGGATCTCATCATGTGTATTTTTTGTTCCATTGCGAAAAAAGAAATTCCCAGCCATTGCATCTATGAAGATGATACTGTATTGGCATTTCTAGATATTAATCCTACCGCCAAAGGCCATACGCTGGTCATTCCCAAAGAACATTGTGCTTCTTTTTTGGATTGTCCTGCTTCTTTGCGGGATCATGTTTTTGAGGTTGCGCAAATGCTTGCCCATCGTTTAGAAAAAGAACTCGGCTGTGATGGTATCAATGTTCTTTCTAATATTCATGAAGCGGCCGGACAAAGTGTTGAACACTTTCATGTTCATCTGATCCCTCGCTATCAAAATGATACGGAAATCATTCATTTTCACGAAACAAACGACATTGATTTTGAGGAATTAAAAAGGAAGTTAAAATAAATGGAAGATCATTCTGCCTGGAGTTTTGGGATCTTAGTTGGCCTAGCCATCTTCTATCTGGCAGGGGCCCAGTTTTACCGCAGCCATCATCAAAAACGATGGATAGCGCAGCTTCAATCTCTTGACTTCGAACAATTTGATAAAGAGATCCGTTCCCCCTTGGTTCGGTTGTTTTTCCCGCTTTATCAAATTGAATTCCTAAAATTAAACCGATATCTGTTATCGGATGATCAAGAAAGTATCCAAAAGCAGTTCCAAATCGTCGAAAAACTGGCCAAAAAGAAAGAACAGCGACTGGAAATTTGTTCGATGGCTTTTGAGCACTATGTCTATGAAGAAAACAAAGAAAAGAGCAAGCTCTACCTCAAAGAGATCGACAGTTTTGACGAACCTTCTTTGCAGGCGCATGCGCATCAGCTTTATGATATCCTGATTGCGCACAAGACCGATGCCCTGCCCGGCATGGAAAAAGCTTTTCAGAAAGCTTCTCCCAGCGAGAAAACTATTTTGGCCTACCTTCTGGCAAAACAATATCGGACCCTTCACCAAGAAGAAAGAGCCCGATACTATGAGTCTTATATTCATCAAGAAACTTCATCATGAGGTTTCTTTTCTTTTTTCCACTCCCACCAAATAAGGAGACGTGCTTTGATTCAAGGGATGAAAGGCAATCACCCAATAATCATGCGGATCCAATGTCCTTAAAAACGCTTCAATGCGCTCAGCCTCGATCTGCCCTTGCTCGTGCGGATAAAACACTAAAGCCATACGGCCTTTTTTTCGTAAGAGCTGCAGTCCTTTTTGAACCGCTTCCAAACTGGTTGGCCAGGAAGTTTGCACACAAGACTCAACTTGCGGACAATACCCGAAATTGAAGATCATCGCATCCGCTTTTTGTGAAAGAATCGCATCCATTGTCTCATGCCCTTGACAATAGGCTTCTAAACGAGGATCGGCAATTCTTTGAACCGTATCCGTTAAAACATCTTCCTGGATCTCAAACGCGATCACTTGTCTGCATCCTTGCTCCAAGAAAAACTGAGCATCTTTGCCATGCCCTAACGTAGCATCCACACAGATGGCCTGCGGATGGAGTGCTTCTCGCAAAAAAAGATGGCTCATCTCTACGGCCGATCTCATCGCAGCTTCAGCTCCTTTTTATACAGCAGATAATCTTCTTCCAAGTAACAAACGAAAGTGACATGGATCCGTTTCGCATCCGGGTATTGGCGCATCAGCTTCTGAACAGTCGACACGGCAATCGCGCAGGCTTCTTCGTGCGGATACCCAAAGATCCCTGTCGAAATGCAGGGGAATGCCAAATTCAAACGATTCAAGTTTTGATCGATCAAATAATCATACGCCAAAGAAAGCGTATTCCAGTAACAAGCCTGCAGATCCAGAGCATCTTGTTCCGTCCCATGATAAACCGGACCTACCGTATGGATCACCGCTTTGGCAGGAAGTCCGTATCCTTGGGTCAAGACCGCTTGCCCTGTTGGACAATAACCAATTTTTTGACATTCTTCAATCAGGCCTTGTCCGGCTTTCGCAAAGATCGCTCCGCAGACACCGCCGCCTGGTAAAAGCTGGTTGTTGGCGGCATTGACGATGATGTCAAAATCTAAGCGGGTAATATCTCCTTTGATTGTCTGGATCATTGTACATCTTTTCCTTTCACGATTTCATCCATCTTTTTTGAAATTTTCTGCGTGCTCGTTGTGACCAAGCCCACTTGATTGTTCAGGGTTTCTAATGTGCGCACGACTTTTTCATTTCTATCCTTTAACCGGTCGATATCTTCCTGAAGACGTACGATGTTTTTCTCGATTTCCTGGATGTGAGAGGATCGATAAAAATCGCGCGTGCTGGCAAGCAATGTAAAGATCACGCCCACCAAAGTCGTCGGCGAGGTCAAAAGAACATGTTGTGTCAAAGCGTAATCTAACATATCATCCATAGAGCCGCACACATATTGATAAATGGCTTCGCTGGGGATAAACAAGATCGCCTGGTCGACTGTTTGTTCGGTGATATATTTAGCTGCCACATCATCAATGTGTTTTTTCATGTTCATCCGAAACAGTTTCGAATAGCTGTCCGGATCTTCATCGATCTTCAAAAAGTTCTCCACTGGGAATTTAGAATCGATACACAATACTTTTTCTGTTCTCGGAAGGTGCAGGATCGCATCCGCAATCTTATGATTGTTCAACATAAACTGCATCGAAAAGATGCGGGGATTTTCGCCCGCATAGATCTTCAGCAAGGATTCCAGCTGGTATTCGCCCCAATTTCCTCTTCTCTTGGTATTGGTCATGATCTTGTTCATGGACTGAATATGCTCATGCATCCAGGATAAAGACTGTTGACTCAATGCCGATTCTTTAGCCAGGGTTTGAAGCTGACCATTGAGTTGGTGAAATGTTTCCTGTATTTGTTTTTGTTCTAAAATGCTTCTTGTCTCTTCTTCTTTTTTCTGAAGCTTCATTTGAACTAGGGAATCTTCTTGTTTCTGATTTTGTGATTTGATCTGGATTGCCAAAAACAATACACAAAGGATCAAGATCACCAAGCAAGCTACGATCAAGATCGTCATACAAACCTTCCTTCCTTTAACAACGAGATCAAAATCTCTTTTTGATTCTTTTCGGGGTAATAAAATACATATTGCAGCAGTTGTTTTAAAGTGTCGTGGATCGCTTTTCCCCTTTGTGTAGTATGTTCTAAAACTTCCTTGCCGCCGATGGCCAAATCTTCGAAACTCATAGGCCGATCCCTTTGAGAATCATAATATTCTATAAAAGCATTGAGATCTTCCAGAGACTTTTGTCCATAAGCCGAATGGGCCATGATATCGCACTGACGAAGGCGAAAGAAAAGCCGCATTCTTTGATCGCTCCACCCTCTTTCGATCCGATAGCGATAGATCGTCTTTAATTTGCAGGCCAGTTTTTCATCATGAAATTCGATCAATGCCGGGATCTCTTTTTGAAAGCGGGATGGAAGCTTTAGATCATGGACGATCCTTTTGGCCATATTCGAACTTACAGGCGGATGCCCGTAGAAATGATCGATCCCTTCTTTGGTTGTTTTTACGGATGGCTTCCCGATATCATGAAACAACAGCGCATAGGCTAATATTTCGTCAAAGGGTTTCAAAAAGGAAATGGCCCGCAAAGAATGATGAAGCACATTGGTATCGTGCCATAAGGAATGTTGTTCGCACAAAAGACAATCTTTTAATTCCGGGATCCAGGGAGATAATAAGTCGATCATCTGTTCGATTTGATAAGGATCGTATTCTAAGATCTGGATCAGTTCTTTGCGGATCCGTTCTACCGCAATATAGCGAATCAAAGAAGTGTTCCGCATCCGTGCCGCCTTGGTGTTTTCTTCCATGGTAAATTGCAGTTTCGCACAAAAGCGATGAGCTCTTAACAGGCGCAAAGCGTCTTCCTGAAAGCGTGTATCCGGATCGCCTACACAGCGGATCTTACGGTCTTGAAGATCTTGCCGGCCGCCGAAAGGATCGATCAAGCCGGTATCGGGATGATAAGCCATGGCATTGATCGTAAAATCTCGTCTGGAAAGATCTTCTTCGATCGTAGAAACAAAAGTGATCGCAGAAGGATGGCGATGATCCCGGTAATCGGATTCTTTACGAAATGTCGTGATCTCCACAGGTTCCGGCATCAATACTGTGATTGTCCCATGGCGGATCCCCGTGGGGATCGTATGTTCAAACAAAGACTGGACAACTTCCGGAAGCGCATCCGTACAGATGTCGACATCTGTATATTCTTTTCCCAACAAGGCATCGCGAACACACCCGCCTACAACATAAGCCTGATAGCCGTTATGATTCAAAGTTTGCAGGATCGACTGAATAGACTGAGAAATAAACATACTCTTATTATACATGAAAAAAGACAGAAGCTAAGCCTCTGCCTTGGTATAGAGCGGTGTATTCTTGGATAAAATATCTTGTGCTAAACGCAAGCTGGCAAAAATGAATTCAAATTGTTTGCCGTGACTGCAGCGAGCACACGCTCTGGCCATATCTTGAAGAAAATGCGGATCCTCTGGTTCCATATCCACCACTAAAAACCAGTGGCTGGGCTGATCGGTCACGATTCTTTCTTTCAAGATGATGGAACGGATGTTAGGATGTTCTTTCCCGTACTGGATCAGTGCTTCTTTAAGGTCCGTGACATCGAAGGAAGGATCTCGCAAGCTTACTTTTTCTCCTTTTTCGATCTTGGTCTCGCGTAAAGCCGTATGTCGCGGATGTTTTTTCAAGTTCATCAACAAAGCGGTCGTAAACGGAATATTGGATCCATAAGGATCTAACACGATCCCGGAGATATCCTTTTGCGCCATTTCCACGATGGGAATATATTGATCGTATTTCAACAACAACATCTTGGCGCCTTGTGATCCGCTCCATTTTTCACTTTCCTCTTTGGAGGTAAACATCGGGAAGAATCGCTGTTTCTCGGTTGTTTGGATCGTCAACAATGAGAAGTGCGTATCCGGCGGAAATGTCATATTTCCTTTTTCATCCCGGATGGGTTCCTTATCCCAGGTGGCAGCTACGTAAAGCGGGCTGGTAAATAAGAGTTCAATGATCACATTTCGAATTTGCGGTGTATCTTGTTGTTTTAATTCCTTTAAAGCGGCTTGCATGCCGGTATTCACATATGCCATATTTTTCACTCTCCACTAATTGCACATTTTTCAAAATAAATACTTGGACTTTTGATTGTATGATAGCTCCAGTCCAGATCGTTACCGACCTCCATCACAGAACGCATCAATTCCATGAAATTGGCTGCCACTGTGATCAAGGTAACGCTTTGGCTGCGTTTTCCCTCTTTGACCAGATAGCCGGAAGCCTGTAAAGAGAAATTGGTCGACACAAAATCAATGCCGGCATGAAGGCCTTGCAGGTCGGTAATGACCAAGCCATCGTTCATGATTTGGCATAACTCTTCTAAAGAATGGTTTCCCGGTATGATCTGACAATTCATCGGCGAAACACCGACCGTAGATGCATAACCGGATTTGAAGCCGTTCCCGGTACTTTGCGTATGCATACAGTTTGCGGTCTTGGTTGAATGTAAGGCCTGCACAAAAACGCCCTGTTCGACAAGCGTCTTTCTATAGGTCGGGCAGCCTTCGTCGTCAAAATTAGCGATCGATAAGGCATCGGTATTGCGAGGATCATCGACGATCGTGATCTTGTCAGAAAAGATCTTTTCATTCATCTTATCCTTCAAACAAGAGATCCCTTTATAGAGGAGTTCTCCATTGAACAGTCCCACAAAGGATTCAAACAGTGAAGTCATGGCCTCGGATTCAAAAATGACGGGCATGCTCTGGGAAGGAATGGAAGAAGCCTGCAGTTTTTCAAGAGCCTTGTCGCACACTTTTTTCACAAAAGCATCCAAATCAAAACGAGCTAAGTCTTCTACGATCTCCACTTCATAATTGACTTGGACATCTTCGCCTTGCCCGGCCACAACATACGCCATCAGGATCTGCATTTGATCTTCGTCCTGTACATCCAACCCTAAAGAATTGGTGATGCATCGGGATCCGAAAGCTTCTTCGTATCCTAATTCATTGACTTGAAGGATCCTTGAATCATACGCTTTGAGTTTCTGTTCCAAGTCTTGTAGAGTCTGTTGAACGAGTTCGTTAGAAGGGCGTACCCATTTTGTCTCTTTTTTTACGATTTCAAACGATTCCGGTTCCCGGATCTGATCGGGTTCTTTGGTTGACAGCAGTTTCGCTTGTTCGATCAATTGATCGATGACTTTTTCTTTATCTTCGTCCGCAATTTTTTCAAAAGCCATATTGGCCATTTTATCTTGATAGACCCCGCGAATGGAGGTTCCCATCACACGACTGTTGGTCAAGGTATCTAGTTTTCCTTCATACCAGGTCATCGAACGGCGGGAAGACAAAGACTGATAGATCTCTAAACTGTCCATGCCTTTTTCCAGGGCACATTGGATCCATGCTTGCTTATTCATGAGCGGTACCTCCTACCGTGATCTTCGATACGCGGATCGCCGGCTGTCCCACATCCACCGGGATGCTTCCTGAACTGGACCCGCACATTCCTTGTGCCCTCGACAAATTATCACTGACGCGATCGATATCCATCAGGATCTCTTTCCCGTTTCCGATCAAGCTGGCTCCCTTGACGGGTTTGGTGATCTTTCCGTTTTCGATCAAATAGCCTTCATTGACCGCAAAATTAAATTCGCCCGTCTGCGGGTTGACACTGCCGCCGCCCATCTTTCGGGCATATAATCCTTTTTCGATTCCTTCAAATAAATCTTCAAATTTATCTTTTCCCGGAGCGATATATGTATTTGTCATACGGGAGGTCGGTTCAAATTTATACGATTGGCGTCGGGCCGATCCTGTGGATGGCTGATTCATCCTTCTGCCATTCAAACGATCCACCATATAATTTTCTAAGATTCCATTGCGGATCAACACACGTTTTTGTTGCGGGAAACCTTCATCATCTACATTTTCGCTTCCCCATGCGTTAGGAATCGTTCCGTCATCGATGGCCGTCACGCAAGAATTGGCAATCGCCTGGCCTAATTTCCCGGTAAACACACTTTGATTTTTGGCAACGGAAGTCGCCTCCAAGGAATGACCGCACGCTTCGTGAAAGATCACGCCGCCAAAGCCATTATCGATGATGACCGGCATTTTGCCGGATGGACAATCTTGGGCTTCTAATAAAACCAAAGCACTGCGGGCCGCTTCTTTTCCAATCGATTCTGGTGTACGGGTTTCATAAAACTCCAAGCCTTGGCTGGCTCCCGGGCTGTCGCTTCCCGACTGCATATTCTCGCCTTCCTGGGCATAAGCACTGATCGCCAGACGAGTGCGCACACGAGTATCTTGTACAAGACGTCCTTGAGTATTGGCAATCTGAACATTTTGATGCACGTTGCTCAACGAACCCGTTACTTTGACGATTCGTTTGTCTTGTTTCTTGGCGGCCTGGTAGCCTTCCATCAACAACTGTGTCTTCTGTGATAAAGGCGCTTCGATAGGATCGATCACAACCGGATGGCGGTTTTCGATCTCGACTCTTTCTAAATGGATTTCTTTATCATGATCAGCTTGTCCAAAAGCATCCCGCAATCCATCGATCAGGGCATTTAAACTGTTCATATCCAATTCGTTGGTATATCCATAGACCGATTGAACATCCTTATATAGGCGGATCCCCACGCCGGCCCGAACGATTCGATTGACTTCTTCAATCTCGCCTTCGACCATGGAGATCCCTTCGCTGACAGTATCTTCTTCAAAAATTTCCGCGAAGTCGGCATTTCCTTTTAAGCATCGTTGTAATAAAACTTCGCATTCTTCTTTTGAGAGCATAATTGGCTTTCACCTCCAATGTTCCTATTATATCAATAAGTGAAAAAAAAGACCACGATTGTGGCCTATCCGATTGCATCTGCAAATCGTTTAGTGATCACTTGTGGTCTAGTGATGATCGATCCGACAACGACGCTGTATGAACCAAGTTCCAATACGCGTTTTGCCTTGGCCGGTGTATCGATATTTCCTTCGGCAATCACCGGTTTGTCGATCTTAGATAACAGTTCGCGAATGATTTCGAAATCATTAGATTCAATATGCAGTCCTTTAGATTCTTCGGTATAGCCAACCAAGGTCGTACCGACAAAATCAAATCCCAGCTCAGCTGCATGGAGCATTTCATCTAAAGTCGAACAGTCGGCCATCAGCAGTTGGGAAGGATATTTCGCACGGATATCCTGATAGAATTCATCCAGGCTCTTTCCGTCCGGGCGCTGTCGACATGTCGCATCGACGGCAATCACTTCCGGAGCAACAGTCATCAGTTCATCGATTTCTTTCATCGTTGGAGTGATATAGACCGGATTGTCTCCGTATTGTCTTTTGATGATCCCGATCACCGGCAAATCGACTTGTTTCTTGATTTCTTCAATATCGCTTACACTGTTAGCACGGATGCCTTGGGCACCACCTTGTTTGGCTGCAATCGCCATACGTCCCATGATAAAGGAAGAATGCAATGGTTCTTCCGGCAAAGCCTGACACGAAACGATCAGCTTGCCCTTTACTTGTTTCATCTTTTCCATGATTTTATTATACCACTCCGTTGACAAAATAACGATAAATATCAAAATCATCTAGAAAAGAGCGTGTCATTTTCGATCATTTACAACTTTTTCCGGATTCAGATTAAAAAACGTTTGCAAAAGCGAAAACGCTGTGCTATATTAAGTAGGCACGAATCGTGCATGTGCGCCCATAGCTCAATTGGATAGAGCGTTTGACTACGGATCAAAAGGTTGTGGGTTCGACTCCTGCTGGGCGCGCCATCCTTTTAGAATCGGGACGTAGCACAGCTTGGTAGTGCACTTGATTTGGGATCAAGGGGTCGCAGGTTCAAATCCTGTCGTCCCGACCATTTTTATATTTCGGCTGGGTAGCTTAGTTGGCTAGAGCATCCGGTTCATACCCGGAAGGTCGTGAGTTCGAGTCTCACCTCAGCCACCAACGAGTTTTGGACCCTTAGCTCAGTTGGTCAGAGCATCCGGCTCATAACCGGCGGGTCGTAGGTTCGAGTCCTACAGGGTCCACCATTCTCAGAAACGTTTGGAGAAGTACCCAAGTGGCTGAAGGGTCCGGTCTTGAAAACCGGTAGGTCGTTAGCGCGGCGCCTGGGTTCGAATCCCAGCTTCTCCGCCATTCAATTTAATCTCACATCGCGGGGTAGAGCAGTCTGGTAGCTCGTCGGGCTCATAACCCGGAGGTCGTTGGTTCAAATCCTTCCCCCGCAACCATGGTCTCATAGCTCAGTTGGTAGAGCAAAGGACTGAAAATCCTTGTGTCGTTGGTTCGATTCCGACTGAGACCACCATCTCTAAAATATGCCTTTATCGCTTTAGATAAAGGCTTTTTTATGTTAATCATCTTTTTCTCATTTTCTGTCCTGTTCTTTTTAACAAGCTATACTAGAATATAATCAGAGGAAAAATTTATGAACCAGAAAGATATAGGACAATTCATTTATAAATGTCGAAAAGAAAAAGGTCTTACACAAGCGCAATTAGCAGAAACACTAAATGTTAGTGACAAATCCATTTCCAGATGGGAAAATGGAAAAACTATGCCGGACCTTTCTTTATATGAACCTTTATGCAACGCCCTTGATATTCAAATTTCTGAACTTCTCTATGGCAAAAAAATGAACGAAAAAGAGAAATTAATACAAGGCGATCAATCCGCAATGGAAATTTTCAAGACAAAATCGGAATTGTTGACATTTGGAATATTGACAGAACTTTTGATTCTTGTTGGAATTATTATCACCATTACCCTGACAAAACTTTTCGCAAAAACAATTTTTCAGGCAATGCTTATCATGGTTTGCGGCGGTTTTGTATGGGGATTTGGAATCATACTGCGAATAAAGATCAAAAAGGCAATTTCTTTTCTAGAAAAAGATTTGCTTTGAAAGGAGCCATTTTATGAAAAAATACCTGATATTTAAATCTTTAACAGTTTTCATTACCAGCATAGCAGGAATAATGGTCATATTTACAAACCAAGAGAACCCTGAACTGAGCACGATTTATTGTCTATCTATCTCCGTATTTATGTTAGGAATCTTGTTGGTCGTAGAATGGAATATCCGCAAAAAGAACCCTTTTGAAAACCGAACCAAGCTCGATTCATTTCTTTCATTTGGTATGATGGCCGCACTATTTGGCGGGATCGTGGAATTTAACCAAATTGTTCAAATCTCACTTTTTTCGCTTGGAATATTGATTGCGATTATTTCACTCATTATCGTTGTTTTGAAAAATAAAGACTTCAAAGTTTGAAATTACTATTCGGATGTTTCGCGTTTTTTATAACGATACTTACTATAGTATTTATAAATTAAGATAAATGCTAAAGCGAATACTCCGAGAAGAATAAGTTCATAAAGTGAAATTGTAAAAACCACATCCGGGATAAAGATTTTAAATAAAATGATACTAAATAAAGCATACATACCCCAAAGGATCCATCGATAAAAGTTAAATTCGAAAGTATTCCAAGAAATAACAAGGTTCATCCAAAATATAAGGAAGAATAGATTAATTCCATAGATGATGTCCAATAAAGAAATACAGATCTCATTATATGGTAAATTATTTCCAAGCCATAAGAAATCTGACAGCATTTCGATAAATAAAATGAGTAATGTGCCTGCCGTTATCAGGAAGAACCATTCTAAAAAGTTTTTACGTAAAGTTTTTTCGGCTATCTTTTGACAATAATTTTCATAATCGGATAGTTCAGAAAACTGATTTTGAACATCCATAAATACTGTATTTAGAAGATCGTTATACGCAGCATTATTAATACCCATCCCTCGCATGCGATTTCTTATTTTTGAAAAAACTTGTTTTTTTTCTCTGCTTAATTGTTTCCATTCTTTTTGCATAATAGCAACCTCGTATTAGTATTGTTTTATACTAATATTATAATCAGTAAAAAAGTTTTAAAACTGGATAAGCTTATGAAATATATTACAAGGAATAACTATTTGAATTGGCCTATTGATTTACAGGGTACACCAGATATAAAAATAATTACTGGAATCCGTCGGTCCGGGAAAAGCGAGTTAAGGAAAACTTATATTGAGCAAATTAAAAAAATGATAATCACGTAAATATCATTTATATTATTTTTACAGATTTATCGTTCTATGCTATCAAAGATTATCATAAACTCCATGAATTGATAGAAGATCATTGCAGGGAGAACCGAAACAATTATTTGTTTGCAGATGAAATTCAATTTCCTCTGCAATTGCTGATCAAAGATAAATAGACCAAACTTATTATTACAGAGCTGCCACAGGATGCCCTCTATATAGATGGTATGATAGATATGGATACAGAAATCAGAGTGGAAAATTATTAAGGACCGTTACGTTAAATCGAAAATCATTTATTGGAGTTCCTAATTCACCACAAAGCCCACCAGCATGCAGAATGTATGGCTTCTAGAAAATTGCAGATAGGTAAAATCAAACTAAACAGCTTACTCATCCTCTTCTTTTAAAAACGAGATTTGATTCTCGCTTTTTTTTGTGGCTGCAGGTAGAAAAGAGATGGAAAACGAATTATGACGATCTATATAATAATTGGTCTCTTTGAAACAAATGCCATTCACTAAAAAGGATAGTTTGATACATATCATTGGTGAATTCCCAAATGCTCTTGCGTTTTACAAATTACATTTTGTAGATTCAAAACAGATTCAGAAGATGACAGAATTGGATATCAATGATACGACGGCCTAAACTATCTGAAACACAGCCAAATTGAAATTTATGCAGAAGTTAAAAACATATATTATAGCAATTGTTCTCCACTTTTTTGGATCAACTGACCAATGAAACGACATACCAAGAACAATGTTTATTTATCTTTTTTTATTAAGTCTCCTATCTTTTTGAATTTTAATTTGTTTAATATAATGAAAAAGGTTTTATCTTATGAATTTTACGCTCAGTAAATCGGATGAAGATTCTCTTCTAATCCAAAAAATAAAATGTGGAGATTCTTCAGCTATTGAAGATTTTATTCGAAAATACTATCCGGATATATTGAAATATTGTGAACGTCGTACTTCTTCCAAAGAAGATGCCATGGATCTTACACAAGAAGTTTTTATGCGCTTTTTTTCTAACTTTTCATCTTATAAACATTATGGGAAAGCCAGAAACTATTTATATGTAATAGCTGGTAATTTATGCATCAATCACTATAAAGCAAAAAAAGATACCGTGACTTTTGATGATAACATCCATGTTAAATTTGAATCCATCTCTATAGAAGAGCGCATAAGTCTAAGAGATTCTATACAAAATCTGCCTGTATCACTACAGATGGTCATAGAGTTGTATTACTACCAAGGCTTAAAAATCAAAGAGATCTCAAAAATATTAAATATCAGTATTCCTTTAGTTAAATATAGATTGTCCCAAGCAAAAAAATATATCAGAACGACAATGGAGGAACAAATATGACTCAAGAAGAACATGTTCAACAAACCATAGAAAAATCCATCGAAGCCTTTTGGAATCATGAAAAAGAGGAAAAACCTTCAATTTTTGAGTTTCTTTACTTTCAATATTTATTTATTCGAAAAAGATGGTGGGCCCTGCAGTTTATGTGTTTGATCATATTATGGACCCTATTGAATTTGGGCTTTTCACAAGCTATAGAAAGAAAAGCTATAGCGGTGATCATCCCTATTTTCACATTGTTGATTTTACCTGAATTATGGAAATCACGAAAAAACAATATGGAAGATATAGAAAACAGTTCAGTCCATACGATTAGAGATATTTACTTGGCTCGATTGATCCTATTTGGCGCAATTGATTTATTTGGCCTCACCACATTATGGCTCTTTACATTTCCTCAAGGAATTGAAAACATGATTTTTGAATTGTTGATCCCGTTTAACGGCATCTGTATCTTGATGCTCGGGTGTCTGGCATTTTATCCCGGACGAGAACCCTATTTACCCATCAGTCTTTGTTTCTTATTTACAATAGGATGGTTGCTTGTTATTTCAAATGAAAATCTCTACCGATCCTTATCGTATCCCTTATGGCTATTACTATTCTTGTTTTCATGCATTTTATTGATTTTCATGGTTTGTCATTTAATACAAAAATGTAAGGAGGTACAAGCGTGAAATTAAACCTTATAAACTTAACAAAAGAATATTCCGATATAAAAGCGGTTGATCACATTTCCATCAGTTTGCGCCCTGGAATTATAGGACTGCTGGGAGAGAATGGAGCTGGTAAAACGACATTGATTCGAATGTTAACTTCATTAATGAAACCTAGCGCAGGAAAAATACTTTTAGATGATAAAGACATTTTTAAATTAAATGATGATTATAGAAATATACTTGGGTACCTTCCCCAAGATTTTGGATACTATCCGGATCTAAATCCTTTAGATTATTTGAGATATATAGCTTCAATAAAAGCCATCAAACCTTCTGTTGCCAGAAAAAGAATCAAAGATCTTCTGCAAGTCATGTCCTTATGGGAAGTTAGAAATAAAAAAATTAAAAAGTTTTCCGGCGGTATGATTCAAAGAATAGGCATAGCGCAAGCTTTATTGAATGACCCAAAAATATTAGTTTTAGATGAGCCAACTTCAGGATTGGATCCAGAGGAACGATATCGATTCCGTCAATTACTAAGTTCACTGTCATCTGATAAAATCATTCTTTTATCAACTCATATCGTTTCAGACATAGAACATATTGCAGATCAAATCATCCTTATGCAGAAAGGAAAAATATTAGACTCAGGATCTGTGGATCAGTTGATTCAAAACACTCCGATTCGAGCATGGAAAATCAAAACTGATTTGACTAACGCGTCTTTATATAAACAAAACAGACTCATTACAAGCTTTAATAAATCGAATGACAAAGAAATCATCCGCATGCTTTGTAAAGACTCTCCTGATCCAGCAGCCATTCCTGATGAATGCACATTGGAAGACGTATTCCTTTTTTATAACAGAAAGAAGGCTGAATCACATGTTGTTTTATGAGCTTAACAAAATATTCACTCGAACAGGATACAAACTTCTTTTAGGGTTATTAGGAGCCATCTTGATTTTTACTGCATTTTATCATATTCAAAGTACACAATATGTATACCCAGACGGAACTTCCATTTCAGGATTAAACGCTATCCAAAAATTGAAGGAAGAAAAATCTCAATGGAATGGTATTTTAACAGAAGAACAGATTAAGAAAGTCTTACAAACCAATCAGGACATATTAGAGGCACACCCGGATTATTATCCAGGAACAACCGATATGACTCTTTCAAATCAAGTTTATTCTCTTCAACAAAGTTATGATGATATTCGAGACATGATCAATCAGTCTTATCGATTATTTGGTGAGTTAGATTATTACTTGATTGATCGATTATCTCCCGATCAAAGCTCTTCTTTCTATAAAAATCGAATCGAAGGTTTAGAAAACTATTTAAACTCAAACAAAGAACTTACTGAGAATCAAAAGAATTACTATAGAAAACAGTATCAGGAGAATAAAACTCCTTGGCAATATGCATACCAGGAAGGATGGAAGGTTTTAACAAATTCATTGCCGATTCTACAGATTTTTTCTGCCATAATTATCAGTTTATTGCTTGCTCCAATATTCTCGTATGAAGATAAAACAAAAGCAAAAGCCATACTCATGAGTTCTTATAAAGGAAAATCAAAAGGGACCTTGTCAAAAATATCTGCCGGACTGTGGTTGACAATAGGAATTTATACAATTGTCATGAGTGTATATATCTTAATCATTTTAGGTGCATTCGGATTTGATGGAGCTTTCAATCCAGCACAAACAAACTTTTTTATTGGATGGAAATCTCCTTGGAATATTTCAAACATTCAAGCTTTAGGTATTATGCTGATTAGCGGTTTAGTGGGATCTTTATTTTTTTCTAGTATTACTATGTTTATATCCTATAAATCAAGGTCCACTGTAATTGCTTCAACTGTCGTGTTCTTATTGATTTTACTGCCAGACTGGTTAACGAATTATATATCGAATTCAAATCTAATTACATTCGTAAAACTGTTCCCCGACCAATTATTAAATTCAAGAGCACATTTATCAGGTTTTACATTTCTAGATGTCCAAGGCATGGTGATTTCACCACTAACAATCATGAATATCTTATATTTTATTTTATCAATCGTATTGTTATATTTGATTTATATATTTGCGAAAAAAGAATATTTAAGATGATCCTGTTCCGTCTAAAATTAAGTCAATTTATTGAAAAAAGCGAGATTTGATTCTCGTTTTTTTAGTGAAATGGCAAATATATTCTGAATTTCATTTTCAATTGTCTTCTTATAGACCTTTTTAGATTTGCAAAGTTTCTTTGCGAGACAACTTTTCTTGCGGTGCTATATAATGTAATTGAAGGAGGTGTACAACATGAAACATCTAGCATCGAACCTTTATTATCTACGGACCAGAAATGGTTACACGCAAGAAGAATTGGCAAACCATTTGTTTCTAACACATCAAACTATTTCGAATCATGAAACTGGAAAAACAGAACCTGATTTTTCCATAATTCAAAAATATGCTGACTTTTATCATATTTCTGCAGAAGACCTCCTTCTAAATGACTTGTCAAAAAAAGAAAAGAATTCGCGAATCATATTTGACAGTGTCATTTTTGATAAACGAGACAAAGTTTTTATCATTATCAGCGGAACTAAAGGAACATATTCCTATAAAAATATCAAAAAGTGTGAAATACTAAACGAGAAAGCCCGTTATAAAGGAAAAGAAGAGCCTTTTACTCACCAAGTTGTCACTGGAGTTGATTGGCTGGTTCAAGCGAACATTCTTGAGCAACCATTTTATGTAGGACTTAGATTAACAATGAAAGACGGAACACATCTTGCGATTTACACTTCCAAACAGCCCACCAGGACACAAACTGATTTTCATATTAGAGATGTTAAGGAAGCAGAGAAAATAAAAAAATTGATTGATAAAATCATTATGAAATACAAAAATGATGAGTCTTATAAAATGGACAACGTCAATTCAAAAAACATTCTTTTCGACAAGGACCGACAAACCTTTCAAATCCTTTCTGGATCCAAAGGCATCTACCCGATGAAAGATGTCTATAAATGCCAAATCGTTTTTGAGGATGCCAAGTATTACGGTAAAACCAAACCTTTTTCGCACAGACTATTGATTAGTTCCTTTGAATCCTTTTTTGTCACACTGCGCGACACCTATGTCGGGCTTGAAATCGAACTTAAGAATAAAGAAAAGCTATATGTTTACGTTTCAAACATCAAACAAAAACATTACTCAGATGCGTTCAAAGCCGATGTAAAAGTGGCAGAAACTTTAAAAAAGTATTTTAAAACGATCATAACTGGAAATAAGACCATGAAAGATGAATAATTAAATGATTCTAATATTCTTTGCATGACACTTCTCTTTCTATATTTTATGATGATATTGAAAGGAGGGATCGATCATGACATACCTTCAATCCAATTTACATTTTCTGAGAACAAAAAATAAATTGTCTCAAAAAGAGCTTGCTGAGAAATTGTTTATGACTCATCAAACGATTTCAAATCATGAAACAGGAAAATCTCAACCAGATCTAGAGATGATGCAAAAATATGCCGACTTCTATGAAATACCTTTATCCGATCTTCTTCATCTAGATCTTTCAACAAAGAAACCAGTAAAAGATATAGGCAATATTATTTTCGACAAGGACCGACAAACCTTTCAAATCCTTTCCGGATCCAAAGGCATCTACCCGATGAAAGATGTCTGTAAATGCCAAATCATTTTTGAGGATGCCAAATTTCATAATGAAGAAATTCCTTTCCCTTTGGATCATCGAATCTTGGTCACTTCATATGATTTTTGGTGGGTGAATCGAAAAGTATATGTCGGTTTAGAAATCGAACTCAAAAACTCAGATAAACTATATGTCTATGTTTCCAATGATGCTAAGATTCAAAATTCAGATTCCTTCAAAAAAACTATGCAGTATGCGCAACAAATCAAAGAACAATTTAAAACATCTTCAAAAAATCCCGTTCTTTGAAGATGGATTCTGACTTTAACACCAAGTTATTTTTTAGAAGAATACTCTAAAAAAATTGAAAAGTGATATTCTGAAAATTTTCAAGAATTTCATCATAAATAAAACCTTTCTTGTGCTATAATAACGCCAAGAAAGGTTTTATTGATTTAAGGGGATCAATCACATAATGAAGGGGAAGAAAATGGTTTTGCGGTTGCCGGTTTTTTTCATCATGCTGGCATTATTTTTTGGCTTGAGTTCATGCTCACAAAACGCTTCAAAATTACAAGTACGAAATAATCTGGTTTTTCAAGAAGGAGAATGTATCAATCTCAGTGCGGAAACATTCCTGGATTCAAACACTCCTAAACAGATACTTCAAAATGCGATCTTATACTCTCCACTATTAGACGAAGATCAATATTCTGTCGATTCAGCATGCAACGTTGCTTCCAAAGGCAAATCGTACTTGGATTGTGGAGAATATACAGTGACGATCGTTTATCAAGATGAAGTCAAAAAAGTTACATTTCAAGTTGTTCCGGCAAAATAAAACTGCAGTCACACAAGCTGCAGTTTTTTTTAATCATTCAACATCAAGAGATTATGCTCTTCAATTCCTACATGAACGACAGAGCCGACGTCAAACAAGGCAAAACTTCTAAACAGTACTTCAGAAGTAAAAGTAACATTTTTACATTTTAAAGTGTATCGAAGTACATTTCCTCGAGAAATAAAATCCATGACTTCAGCCTCAAATGTCATAAACTCTGGGTCTTGGATCGGCTCCGAAGACAACAAGAATGTTTCAGGACGAATCGCATAGAAGTTTCCGGGAAAACGTTTTTCCGGAAAGAAATTTGTCAACTGTTCAGGAGTCAAAATGTTGTAATGTCCAATAAATTCGGCCGAAAATTTCGAAACCGGATGCGTATACAATTGTACCGGCTGTCCGCTTTGTTCAATGATCCCCTGATTCATCAAATGAATTCGATCTGACATGATCATTGCCTCATCTTGATCATGAGTTACGAAGATCGTCGTGATCTTTAATTCCTTTTGAACTTTTTTGATCTTTTCCTGAAGTTCTCTTCGCAGCTTCGCATCAATCGCACTTAATGGTTCATCCAATAATAAGACTTTCGGTTCCATCACGATGGCACGGGCAATGGCTACGCGCTGTTGTTGTCCCCCGGAAAGTTGACTTGGGTAACTCTTTTCTTTTCCGGCTAGGTCTACCATCTCAATAGCGGCCTTTACTTTTTGTTCGATCTGCGCTTTGTCCATCTTTGCGATTTTCAAACCAAATGCGATATTGTCTTCCACGTTCATATTTTGAAACAAAGAATACTGTTGAAACACCATGCCGATCCCTCTTTTTTGCACAGGCGTATGGGTGATATCTTCTCCATCTAAAATAATCTGTCCCGAATTGATATCTTCTAATCCTGCCAAAGAGCGAAGAAGTGTCGATTTTCCACAACCGCTGGGTCCCAACAAAGTGACCAATTCTCCCTTTTCAATATCTAAATCTATATTTTTAAGCACCTGGTTGATGCCATCATAGCTTTTACAAATTCCTCGAAACTCAATATAAGCCATTACGCTTCCCTCCTTTTCGTCGATTTCACCGCTTTATTTTGAATCATCAATGTGAGTGTTGAAATAATCAATGTCGTAATAAACAAGATCACAATAATGGCACTGGAGATCTGTCCGGATTTTGACATGGTCTGATATAAGTAAATTCCCGCTGTTCGGAAAGCACTTCCTGCAATCATATTGACAACCACAAAATCCGCAAACAACATCGTAAAAGCAAGCATCATTGTAGAGATGATCCCTCGTTTCATCTGCGGGATCACGATCGTAAAGAAGGCGTGCAATTTAGAACACCCCAATACTTGAGCCGCCTCAATCACACAGCGCACATTCAATGCCCCAATCGTATTTTTCAACCCTCGGAAAATATAAGGCAACACAATAATGCAGTAAGAACCCACCAATAAAAAGATTCGATTTGATAAAAAGCCCGGCTTTCCTGAATATAGAGAAATCACACCCGCTGCCAAGATGACTCCTTGGATCGCGTAAGGAATATTACAGAGAATCTCGACATATTTTTCCAGTCTTGGAACATATAGCGTGATCACATACAGCACCAGTAAAATGGAAATTGTACAGATCACAACAGGAATGATCGAAATAATAATCGATCGAAGCAAAGAATTGATAAAAGCTCCATCCGAGAAAATTTCGACATAAAAATTTAACGTAAACCCTGTCGGTAAAATATCCATCCATTCCGTAAAAACGGAATAAAAGAAAGTTAGAACGAGAGGAACTACAAGAAATGCCGCAACAAGAAACAAGATCAAGGCATCCCCAAAATGCGTTTTTATTTTCATGAAGCACCTCCGGTACGTTTCTGAAATTTATTTGTGATCAAGATAGAAATGACCATCAAACTCATCATCACTAAGGAAAGAGCACAGCCAAATTCCTGATTTTGAACAACTTCTCCAATATATTGTTGAGAGATACGGATCGGCAATAAGGCAATGTTGTTGCTCAACAAAGCATACGCCGTTCCATAGGCTGCTAAAGAATTGGCAAACAAAACCGAAAAGGTCCCTAATATACTTGGTAAAAGACTCGGAATCGCCACTTTGAACCAATAATGGAAACTGTTTCCGCCTAAGAGTCCAACCGCTTCCCGCCATTCTTTCTTTAATCCGGAAAAAATGGGCAACATCAATAAAGTCGCTAAAGGAATTTGAAAATATACATATGTCAACAACAACCCGTTGATTGTATATAAGTCAAAATCTGCCAAAAAAGAGATCCCGTAATTCTTTCCGATCAATGTCAAGATCCCTACATTTCCCAAAAGGATCATAAACGCAAACGCCAGCGGAACTCCGGCAAAATTACTGGTAATATTCAAAACACTTGTAAAGATATTACGCACTTTTGCACTCGCAGCGTTCGCCGCCTTCGCTCCTAAAAAAGCAATCAAGATCCCGGCCAATGCGGATACAACTGAGATCCAAATACTATTAAAGATCGATTGCTGGTAAAGCCGCGTGGAAAAGATCTTGATGAAATGTTCGAAGGTAAAACCGCCTCCCCCGGTCTTTGTAAAACTTTCAATCACAACATTGATTAAAGGAAGGATCTCAAATAAAAATGTGATCACAAAGAAAGGAACTAAAGCTAACAAATAAAGCTTCGTATTCTTTTTTGTCTTAGTCATCAAATTTCACCTCCAAATCTTTCATTTTCTCAGACGGGTTGATTCCCAACAAACGACATAACAAAGGAGCCAGATCCAATGTGGTCAACGCTTGTGTCTGTACACCTTTTTGTACATGTTCATCAATAATGTAAAGAGCCGTTCTGCGCTGCTCATCAGAGTTTCCTCCATGATAGCCATTGACACTCATACCGTGATCCGCTCCTACGACCACACTGTATCCTTGTTTGAGCCATTGCGGAATATAGGTCGAAAGTTGGTGATCATTTTGCATGACGGCTCGACTGTATTCTTTCGAACCCGCTCCAAAATGATGCCCTGCATCATCAATATTCATCGGATGAATCAATACAAAGTCATAATCTTCTTTGCCCATCAAGCTGGAAGCCAACGAGTAAAGATGATTATCCGGATAACTGTCTTCGTAGTAAAAAAAGCCTCGGTCGATCATCGAATTTGGATCCTCATGCCAGATATCTTTCCCTTTATCAAAGGGAGCACTCAGATAAAGCTCGCTGATCCAATAATACGCACAAGCAAGGCTCTTTTTATTTTCCTGCTTTAACAATTCAAACAGGTGCTTCTGATTTGAAAGACGACAGATCCCGTTATTGGTCACTCCATGTTCACAAGCTTCAACCCCGGTAAAGATCGTCTCATACATCGGACGCGAAGAGCTGGGAAGATTCCCCAGCACTTCATATTTTGTCGCCCGATTTGTTTCGGATAAATGTTCCAGATATCCTAAATGCTCTTTGGCATATTGACTTTGTAATCCATCCAATAAAACGAAAACCGCTTTATTGGGCATAGGCAACGACCTGTTCTTGCCAGGAACTAGCTAGATCGGCAACGGCTTCATCCCAAGCTTCCTGATCTTCAATGAAACGGGCATTGGTATATTGTTCATCTGGCAGCAAGTTTGCTTGTACTTCTTCTGGCAATTCTACATCGTCGCGAATCGGACGTGCATATCCTTTGGCAAGATTGATCTGTCCTTCATCCGACAAAATGTATTCACGCGCTACAGCCGCTGCATAAGGACGTTTTGTATAAGCGTTGATGATCGTACAATATCCACTTTGGATCGCTCCATCCGTTGGTACGGAAACCTCAAAGTTGGCATCCGGATTATTTTCCAAGATTTGAGAACGATATCCTAATGAGTTATAGTCCCACAGTACCGCTACTTCAATTTCACCTTTTTCCAAACGAGCTACACTGGCATCTCCCATGTCTAAACGACCTTCTTCAGCCAATGTTTTAAAGAAATCCAATCCTGGCTGAATGTTTGATTCATCTCCGCCAAACGCAATGGCAGCACTCAACAGACCGCTTTGTGCCTGTGTGGCAACCGAAACATCTCCAATCGTTAAGGTATAGTCACCATCTAAAATATCTTGCCAGCTTGTTGGTGCTTCATCAACCAAATTTTTATTTGTGATAAATGTGATCGTACCATAATATCCGATGATCCAATCGCCGTCATCATCTTTTGCCCATTCTGGAACTGAGTCCCAATAAGAAGTTTTATATGGTAAAGTCACTCCCTGTTCTTCGGCAACAGGACCAAACGATTGTCCTACGTCCCCGATATCTTTGGTCGCATCATTGGCTTCGTTGGCGAAAAGTGCCAATTCTTCCGCACTTGACATATCCGTATCCGTATGGGTAATCCCATATGTTTCTTCAATTTCGGTCCAAGTTTCTCCCCAGTTTGCCCAAGTATCTGGCATTCCCACTGAGTTTACTTCTCCATCTTCTTTCGCAAGTTCTGTAATTTCATCAAAGCTCATAGAATTCAAATCTACAGCTTCTTCCTGTGTCCCTTCGGAGCATCCTGCCAACAGGGAACACGCCAAGGCAGCACACATTCCGCCTTTTAACCATCTTAAGTTCATAAGTCTCCTCCTTGTTTCCATGTATTAAATTAAACCATTTGTATTAACTCCCAATCATGACTCGGTAAAATTCAAGAAAGAAAAACATTTGTAATATTAATAAATGGTAAATTATCATTATAATTAGAGAAAAAGGAGATGAGCTGTATGCGAAGAAAAGATCGAGAAATACATGATTTTGAAGAAATCATCCGCATCATCGAGAAATGCGACGTATGCCGATTGGCAATCCACGATGACCCCTATCCTTATATTGTCCCTTTGAATTTTGGCGTAGAGATCAAAAATAAACAAATCACCCTCTACTTTCATTGCGCAAACGAAGGAACAAAACTCGAACTTCTGAAAAAGAACAATAAAGTGACTTTTGAGATGGATACCGACCATCGATTTATTCTCTATGAAGATCGCATGAGCTGTACGATGGGATATGCCAGTGTAATTGGGCATGGCTTCATAGATCAAATCACAGATCCACACAAAAAATACGAAGCTTTAAAAATATTGATGCGTCACTATCACAGTGAAGATTTTAAATTCAACGAAAAAATGATTCCGGCCACCACTGTATTACGCCTTACGGTCTTGGACCTGACTGGAAAGAGACGGAACAATGATCATCCGGAAGAAAAAAAGAAAAAGATGTTAACGTTCTAGGCTGCTTATACGTGATAAAAAGATCTTCTCGATCATGAAGCCTAAGAATCGACTGACTCGAAGAAGAACTTGCGGGCCGTTACACTTTATTATGAATGATCAGCTAATTCGAACCATGCCGATACACCATAAGAAAACACCTGGTTTTTGACGAATCAGGTGTTTTTCATTCTTTATAAGATTGGCTCAATGACCGCTCGAAAATATCGGTCTAATTCCTCTGGTGTTTGTTTCATTCGACTCTTTATCCACCACAGCACCATTTCCACAAAACTTCCGGAAATATGATTAAGTAAAAAGTCTTGTGGAATATCCGTATTGTTTTTCCGGTTCTGATTCACAAACTGATTTTCTATCAGCTTGTTCAAGCTGTCTTTGAAATACCGTAGGAAAAGTTCACTGCTTTCGCTAGAAAGTAGCTCGATTATATTGTTTTCATTTTCTTGTAAATGCTGCAACAAATGACAAAAAACAGACTCCGGAGCATTTCCGCTCGAATACAGTCCATGAGTATGGGTGCAATCTAAGGTACTGCTGATAATATGCCCGAATAGTTCTTCACATAAAGCTTTTAGTAAATCATCTTTCGTTTCAAAATGTGCATAAAATGTTGTCCGACCAACATTTGCAGTATCAATGATCTCTTGTACTGTAATTTTGTTATAACTCTTTTCTGCTAAGAGCTTGCTAAAGGCATTAAAAATTGCCGATCGTGTTTTCTTCTGTCGTCTGTCCATAAACATTCCTTCCGTACAAATTTTCCAAAGTGTTCCATAGGAAACACAAAACCAATATTGTCCATTGCGTGTTAGTTGTTTATTATTTACAATATTTACAGAACATATTGTTTGCTATTGAACTTATTGTACGTTAATGAAAATCGACCGTCAAGAAGAAAGTTTTACACTATTCCAAAGATTGGAGGAAACAGGATGCTAAAGAAAACCAATGATTTTCTGGCTGGTCTTCCCATGACGATTGTAGCCGGTATATTTCTGCTTTTGGATTTGGTTCCGCACCTGATGGAGGAGTTTGGGAATGCACCGGTGCAGCTTTTGTTTTTGCCCTTTGATCCAGCGTGGGTAACTATCGTAATCAGTGGTATTCCCCTTTTGTATTTAGCGATATGGCGGATCATTCATAATTCCGGCATCAGCAAAATATCGTCTGCTCTTTTGATTTGTATTGCCATGTTTGCCGCCATTGCAATCGGAGATTTGTTTGCAGCAGGAGAAGTTGTGTTCATCATGGCAATCGGGGCATTGCTAGAAGAAGCTACGACAAACCGGGCAAAAAAAGGTCTCAAAAAGCTGATCAGTCTTGCCCCAACAAAGGGACGCAGATTAAAGAACGGAAAAGAAGAAATGATACCGGCAGAGGAAATCCGGCAAGGAGATACTCTACGTATTCTGCCTGGTGAAACGATCCCGGTCGACGGAACAATCGTAAATGGAGAAACCTCAGTGGATCAATCTATTATGACAGGAGAGTCTCTTCCCATTGACAAAGGCATAGGAGAAGAAGTTTTTTGTGGAACGATCAACCGTTTTGGTTCGATAGATATTTCTGCAACAAAAGTAGGCGAAAACAGTTCTTTGCAAAAGCTGATCCGTATGGTACAGGATGCGGAGAATAAGCAAGCTCCTATGCAAAGAATTGCCGACAGAGTGGCAAGCTGGCTAGTTCCCGTTGCCCTGCTTATCGCAATTCTGGCCTATGTATTTACCGGAAATATCGTCACCGCAGTCACCGTACTCGTTGTGTTCTGTCCGTGTGCTCTTGTACTGGCAACACCGACCGCAATTATGGCGGCAATCGGACAAGCAACAAAACATGGTGTAATTATTAAATCTGGGGAAGCTCTTGAGAAAATGGGAAAAGTGGACACGATTGCATTTGATAAAACCGGTACTTTGACCTATGGGCGCTTAGATGTCAGCGATATGATTTCCTTTGATCAAACAATCAGCGAAACAGACTTGCTTTCCCTGGCCGCTTCGGCTGAAGCCAAGAGCGAACACCCTTTAGGCAAGGCAATCGTGACGTATGCAAAGGAAAAAAAAGTTCTGTTGACAGAATCAACCGCATTTAAAATGACTGCTGGAAAAGGAATTATTGCAGAGGTGAATAAGCAAATATTGATTTGCGGGAATGAAAAATTCCTCACTGACAATGGTGTTTGTGTTGACGATATGGAGCAATCTGCTTTAGAGCGGCTGCGTACACAAGGAAAAGCTTCTATTCTCGTAGCAAAAGATCACAAATGTATTGGAATTATCGCACTTTCTGATGTACTGCGCCCAGAAGTAAAAGAAATGGTATCCCGTCTTTCGGATATGCACACCCGTACTGTTCTGCTTACAGGTGATCATCAAAAAACGGCTGATTATTTTGCCCGGCAAGTCGGTATTTCTGAAGTTCGAGCAGAGCTTCTGCCCGAACAAAAAGTGTCAAGCATCGAAGAATTACAAGCTGAAAACCGTAAAGTTTGTATGATTGGTGATGGTGTCAATGATGCACCAGCCTTAAAAACAGCCGATGTAAGCGTCGCAATGGGAAGTATGGGCAGTGACATTGCCATAGATGCGGCAGAAATTGCTCTAATGAGTGATGATATTTCTAAAATTCCATATTTGAAACGCCTTTCGAACGCAACCGTTAAAACTATCAAAGCCAGTATTACCCTGTCTATGTGTATCAACTTTGCCGCAATCGTTCTATCGCTTATGGAAGTGTTGACTCCTACTACCGGAGCCTTAGTACACAATGCCGGTTCCTGTTTTGTTGTTTTGATTGCTGCATTGCTTTATGATAGAAAATTCGAATGAGTTATATAAAAAAATCAGCAGGAAATCAAACGCAAAACCTTCAAAAATTAGAAGCGTTTAGCACTCTGTGCTTGACAGTGCTAAATATTTGAGTATAATATGAATTGTAATCAAGGAAAGCTCCTTGATGGGAAGTTATTTCATGATCAACGGCTGCGTTTTAACAACCGCATAAGAAAATGGAGGCGATGTATATGAAGTACTACCCAGGATTTAGAGGATTTGATTTGTTTGACGATTTCTTTGATAACGATTTTGATTTAGTTCCATCCCGCTGCATGAAAACAGACATCACAGAAAAAGATGGAAACTATCATCTGGATATTGAAGTTCCTGGCATCAAAAAAGAAAATATCCAGTTGGAACTGAAAAACGGTTATTTGAAAATTACCGCAAACCGTAACACAAACAACGAAGAAAAAGATGACAGCGGAAAGATTATTCGCCAAGAACGAATGACGGGTTCTTATTCTCGTAGCTTCTATGTAGGCGATCAGCTTCAACAAGAAGACATCAAAGCAAGTTTCGATAATGGAGAATTGCATATTGTGATCCCTACAAAAGAACATAAAGAAATCGAAACAAACACAACCATTCCAATTGAATGATGAGATCGGAATTTTCCGATCTTTTTTTGTGGGAAACAAAAAAAGGGACGATGATCGTCCCATGAACAAATGATAAGGAAACTACTCTTCTGTTTCTAAAATTCCACTTTTTTGATAGAGAACCCA
>NZ_CALVBG010000003.1 GCF_944325745.1 uncultured Faecalicoccus sp.
CCCCCAACTACTAATCTTAGATAAATAACCTTCACTTTCCTGTCTTGTTTTTCTTAACGAAGAAACAAATCTGGAAATTTCTTTTCCATCTTTAAAGCTGACAAAACTAGGAATACCCATGATTTCCAGTTCTTGAGCAAGATCCATCATTTCATCACGATCGATTTCGTAAAAATTAAAGTCTTCAAACTCTTTTTCTACTTCCGGCATAAAAGGTTTGATGAACATACAATCTCCACACCATTTCGTAGTGAACAACATAACACTAACGGCAGAAGACTGGATTGCTTGATCAAATTCTTCTCTTGTATGAATCGTCATCATTTTGCACCATCTCCTCTTTTAAATACACAACGATAAATCGGTTGACCCAAACGGATAAATTTTTCTTCATACTCTGTAACAGCATCTTCGGGATGCGGATCCCGTCGATAATCAACATAGAATTCAGATAAAATAAATCCGGCATTCAAGAATTCGATGACAGAAAACTCAAAAAGCGGTCCATTATCTGTTTTCATTTGAATTTCGCCATTTTTGCTTAAAAGCGATTGATAAACTTCTAAAAATCCTGCACTGCTCAATCGGCGTTTGGCATAACGCTTTTTGGGCCACGGATCACTAAAATTCAAATGCAGAACATCAATTTCCTGTTCGGCGAACCAGAGATTAAGATCCGCTGCATCTCCATGAATCAGAATCAAATTTTCACATTCTGATTCATCAAATTTTTTGGCAGCGATTCCGGCAGCGCTTTCATTTTTTTCTACCGCAATGAATAAATCATCCGGATAAAGTTTGGCCATCTCTAAAGAGTAATTCCCTTTTCCGCATCCCAGCTCAACATGAAGTTTTGTATTCCCCGAACGCCAAGCCCCTCGATTTTCTTCAGGATGAGCTGCTTTTTTTTGACTTTGTTCCAAATACTCAACAGCCCATTTTACTTTTCTCATTCGCATACTAGCTACACAGCGAGACAATGGCCTCGGCATAGATGGCAATCGAAAGAATCAAGCTATCCAATTTGATCCCTTCATCTCTTTGATGGCAGCTTCCTACAAATTGATCCGTCGTCTTTTCATCATTAGGAAATTCTGGCCCAAAAGAGACAAAGTTTTCAAATTTACGCGCATATGTACCTCCGCCTAACGTATAAGCACAAGAGAAAGTGTCATTTGTGTATTTTTGATATACACGCATCAATTCTTTCACAAGCGTAGACTGAGGATCCACAAACAATGGAACGGAATCACTTTCCATTTCCGGAACAATGTGACTGTCTAATGCAGCACAATGTGTATCAAATTGTTCCATAATCTCTTTTGCGTTCATATCATTTGGATAACGAATATCGATCAAGATCTTCGTTTCATTGTTTTCAATATCAACAATTCCGGTATTCATTGTAAGGAAACCCATATATAACCCTTGTTTATAAATGCCTAACGGTTTTCCTTGCCAATCCTTTAGAATCTTGTACAAATCTTGAGCTAAACGATCATTATAAGAAGTTCCCACAAAGTTTAACAGATGTAAAGCAGCATTTTCACCTAACCACGGAGTAGCAGCATGCGCAAAAACACCATCAATATGGAACGTTGTATCCTGGATAGAACCAGTCACTCCGTGTGATTTACAATAATAAGCAAACTCTTCTTTCTGTTGATCCGAGATTGCATCCATCGTACAGTCCGCTTTTCCAATCACGATGTTTGGCCGACTGCCGGCATGTAAGGATCGAATTGCCGTTTGATCCGATGATTTCAAAACGACGTGGAGTCCCCCTTTTTCCCCGTAAATGACAGGAAAATCAGCATCCGGAACAAATCCAATATTAGGAATTTCTGCATGTTTCTTATAGTAGTCCATGCATTCCATTCCACTCTCTTCATCACAGCCTGTGATTAACATCACTCTTCGTTTTAAAGGAATGTTTTGTTCTTTGATGATTTTCAAAGCGTAATATGCCGCAAGTGCCGGTCCTTTATCATCCACAACTCCACGGCCAAATACATAACCATCATTGACGGTAACAGCTAACGGATCTTTGGTCCAGTCTTCTCCCACAGGAACGATATCCAAATGGCCCAAGATTCCTAATGTTTCTTCTTGTTCACCATACTCGATGACTCCTGCATATCCATCCACATCTTTTGTACGAAAACCATCTCTTTCTCCGATAGCAAGCATAGTATCCAGTGCTTTACGACAGTTTTGCCCAAAAGGTGCGTTATCCGTCTTAGTAGAAAGATCTCGAGTCGATTCAATTGATACCAGTGATTCAAGATCTTTTAAGTATTCATTTGTCTTTTCTTTTGCAAGATTAATAAAGTCCATTTCGTCAACCCCTTCTCCGGTATTTTATCATATTTGACTAGCACAAGAAATATAAGAGTTCAAAAAAAGGAGATCAAAATGACCTCCTTATCCATTTTATTCTTCTTCCTTTTTTGGCTTTGGCAACAACGCTTTGGCGCTGACATTAATTCTGCCTTTGTTATCGATCTCGGTTACCTTAACATCGATAGTATCGCCAAGTTTCAAGACATCTTCAACCTTTTCTACACGGTGATGAGATATCTTTGAGATGTGTAATAAACCATCTGTATTGCCAAACAAGTTGACAAATGCGCCAAACTTTTCAATACGTACAACTTTAGCGGTGTAAACATCACCCACTTTAGCTTCACGAACGATTTCAGAAATCATTTCTTTTGCTTTGTTGATGACATCATAATCGTGATGATAAATCACAACTTTTCCATCATCATCAATGTCGATCTTCACGTTATCGCATTGAGCAATGATCTCATTGATCATCTTTCCGCCAGGACCAATCACATCTTTGATCTTGTCCGGATCAATTTCCATCATAGCGATTTTTGGAGCATATGGGCTTAATTCTTTACGAGGTTCAGGAATGCATGCCAGCATGTTCTCTAAGATCTCGAAACGAGCTTTATGAGCTTGTGCCAAGGCTTCTTCAAAGATCTCTTTTGTAATGCCGGTCACTTTGATATCCATTTGTAAAGCCGTGATTCCATTTTTTGTTCCTGCGACTTTGAAATCCATGTCCCCGAAATGGTCTTCCATACCTTGAATATCCGTTAACACAGTATATTTTCCAGAATCATCATCCATGATCAATCCCATCGCAATACCAGCAACAGGCGCTTTGATCGGCACACCCGCTGCCATCAAAGACATCGTTCCGGCACAGATGCTTGCCTGAGAACTAGAACCATTGCTTTCCATTACATCCGCAACAGTACGGATCGTGTATGGGAATTCTTCTAAAGAAGGAAGAACTTGTAATAAAGCTCTTTCCCCTAAAGCGCCATGTCCAATTTCACGGCGTCCCGGACTTCCCATTCGACCAGTTTCCCCTACACAATAAGGAGGGAAGTTATAATGATGCATAAATCGTTTTGTTTCCACTTCCGTTAAATCATCAATGATCTGATTTTCATTGATAGCACCTAACGTAGTCGTTGAAAGGACTTGTGTCTCTCCTCGCGTAAACAGTGCAGAACCATGAACGCGCGGCAAAAGATCCACTTGTGAATTCAACGGACGAATTTCGTCAATAGCTCGACCATCTGGACGTACTTTATCTTCAATGATCAAACGGCGTACTTCATCCGCTTCAATCGAACGACAAATCTCTTTGGTTTCTTTAACTGCTTTATTTTTATCCGCTTCAGACGCATATTCTTTCGCTTCGATCATCTGAACGGCTTCTTCTGTCAATTCATCGATCTTTCCGTATCTTTCCAACTTTTCTTTAATGGATACCGCTTCACGGATCTTAGTTTCAAAGGCATTACGAACTTCTTGATCCAATTCTTCATCCACTTTATACAAAGGAACTTCGCGTTTTGCCTTTCCGCAAGCAGCGACGATTTCTTCTTGGAAAGCACATAATTTTTTGATTTGTTCATGCCCGAACATCAACGCAGCCAACATATCTTCTTCGCTGACTTCTTTGGCACCGGCTTCCACCATGTTCAATGCTTGTTTTGTACCAGCTACTGTCAAATCAATATCACTCAATGCCGCTTGTTCAACACTTGGATTACAAATAAGTTCCCCATTAACACGGCCCACTTTAACGCCTGCAATCGGTCCGTTGAATGGGATGTCACTGATACATAACGCTAAACTAGCACCAAACATAGCCGACATTTCAGCCGAACAATCCTGATCGACACTTAAAACCGTGTTCACAACCTGGACTTCATTCCGGAAGCCTTCTGCGAACAAAGGACGGATTGGACGGTCGATCATACGAGCTGTCAATGTCGCATGCTCGCTAGGACGTCCTTCACGACGCAAGAACCCGCCCGGGATCTTACCCACGGAATACAATTTTTCTTCAAAACTTACTGTTAATGGAAAGAAATCAATTCCTTCCTTAGGCTGGTTTGCTGCACAAGCTGTGGATAATGTCACCGTATCTCCATAACGAACGATCACGGCCCCATCTGCCTGTTTCGCGATTTCGCCAGTCTCTACTGTGATCCCCCGACCACAGAAATCTAAATGAAACTCTTGTTTCGCCATACTTTACCTCTCTTTTTTTACCTTTGTAAGTGTACCATAAGAAATACACAAAAAAAAGTAATCTTTCGATTACTTTCTCAGACCTAATTTAGAAATCAAAGTCTTATAACGTTCCAAATCTTTGTTCTTAAGGTAAGCCAACATGTTTTTACGGCGTCCAACCATTTTCATCAAACCTCTTTGAGAATGATAATCATGTTTGTGTTCCTTAAAATGCTCTGTTAAACGGTTGATTTGGGCAGTTAATACCGCGATCTGTACTTCTGGAGAACCTGTATCTCCTTCATGGATCGCATACTCTTTCATGATTGCTTGCTTTTCAGCTTTCAATAACATAATTCTTCCTCCTCTATTGTGCACTAATGATCCAGGAGAAAGGTCGGAAGAATCCAAACTCTTAGATCAAAAGCTCATAAATAATATCAATTTTCATCTAAAAAATCAACTAAAATCGTATTTAGAATCTCCATCCCCTTTTCGGTAGGAGCCAGTCGTTTGTTTTCCCATCGCAGATAAGTTCCTAAATAGTGATTTAAAACTTTTTGATAGCGCTCAAAAAAGTTGATCCCGTAACGTTTTTCCCAGGCAGAAACATCCAATCCAAATTGGGTGCGCAACGACATCATGATCGCATCAAAAGCTCTTTCATCCTTAGTTTCAGATAAAAAGGAAGGCATCGGACCACGGATACAATAAGCGTTGATATCTTTCGTATTCTCATAAAGAATCCCCTTTTCTCTTCCTGTCGCTCCACAACCAATTCCATAAAAATCCTGGTCTGTCCAGTAAACGAGATTGTGCTTGGAATATCGATGATTTCTAGTAAAAGAACTAATTTCATAATGCTCGAAACCGTGTTCCTTGCATAGCTTCACGATTTCTTCAAACATATCTGCTTCTAAATCTTCATCGCAAGGAAGAATTCCTTGTTTTCCAAATATCGAGTTTTCTTCGATCTGCAGCGAATAGATCGATAGATGATCGACCCCAAGGGAAAAGAATATTTTCAGATCTTGTATAACATCATCAAGAGATTGGTCCGGCAGTCCATACATCAGATCAATGGATAAATTATCAAAGCCCAACTTCTGGCACAGATCAATAGCTTCCAACGCTTGTTTGGCATTATGGGGTCTACCTATTTTTTTTAAAAGCCGATCTTGAAAACTTTGAACTCCGATGCTCAAACGATTGACTCCCCATTCGTGAAACATTTGCAGTTGATCTTTTGTGATATATTCTGGATTACATTCCACGGTCCATTCATGATCCTCGGTTAATGATCCGGAAAAAGAAAGCGCTAAATCAGCAAACATTTCTTTGGATAAAAGATTCGGTGTACCTCCGCCAAAATATAACGTATCCAATTTTGAGATCGTCTTATTTTGAATCTCTTTTTTTATTTGATCCAGCCACTTCGTCTTTAGATCATCCGTCGCAAGCCTTTTACAAAATCCGCAATAGTAACAAATACTTCCACAAAACGGAATATGGACATAACACGATCTTGGCATTATTCATCATCCATCGAAAGAACTGCCATAAAAGCTTCCTGAGGAATTTCAACCGAACCAACTTTTTTCATTCGTTTCTTTCCTTCTTTCTGCTTTTCTAACAGCTTTTTCTTTCGCGAGATATCTCCGCCATAACATTTGGCCAAGACATTTTTTCGAAGGGCTTTAATATTGGTACGAGCGATGATCTTTCCTCCGATGGCCGCCTGAACCGGAATCTCAAACTGCTGTTTGGGGATTATCTTTTTAAGTTTGATGGTCATCGCATTCCCGCGATTATAGGCAAAATCTTTAAAGACGATCGTACTCAAAGCATCAATAACTTGTCCGTTCAGTAAAATATCCATTTTCACCAACGCACTCGGTTTATAGCGGCTGAAATGATAATCCAGACTTGCATATCCTTTTGTGTATGATTTCATCTTGTCAAAAAAGTCATAAATGATTTCGCTTAACGGAAGTTCATAGACCATATTCATTCGGAGATCATCGATCACCTGCATATCAATATATTCGCCGCGTTTGGCCTGACATAACTCCATCATAGCTCCTACATAATCTTTAGGAACCATGATCTCAGCACGTACATAAGGTTCTTCGATATGATCGATATTTTGAGCCGGCGGCAAAGCGCTCGGATTGTCAATGGCAATCATGGTCTTGTCTGTTTTATAGACATGATAGATAACAGAGGGCGAAGTTGCGATCAGATCCAAGTTGTATTCTCTTTCCAGTCTTTCTTCCACGACATCCATATGCAGCAAGCCTAAAAAGCCGCAACGAAAGCCAAAACCTAAAGCTTGCGATGTTTCCGGCTCAAAGGTTAAAGAAGCATCGTTCAGTTTTAGTTTAGAAAGCGCTTCTTTTAAATCCTCATATCGGGCATTGTCAACTGGGTAAAGCCCGCAGTACACCATGGGATTCATTTCGCGATATCCATGTAAAGGGGCATCACAAGGATCCCCGGCACATGTGATCGTGTCCCCCACACGAACATCTTCAATATTTTTGATGGCCGCACTGATCCAGCCGACTTCCCCCGTTTGAAGAGAATCTTTGACAATTTCTTTCGGTGTCCGGACACCAACATCGATGACTTCGTATTCTGCTCCAGTTGCCATGAAGCGGATTTTATCTTTTGGTTTGATCGAGCCGTTTTTCACACTGACAAAAGCAATAACCCCCCGATAAGAATCATAAAGGCTGTCAAAGACCAAAGCTTGCAACGGCGCTTGCGGATCTCCGGAAGGAGCCGGAAGTTTTTCAACGATCTGTTCAAGAACCTGATCGACATTCAATCCCGATTTGGCGCTGATCTCTACGGCATCGCTGCAATCCAATCCAATCAAATTTTCAATTTCCTCTTTGACAACGTCCGGCTGTGCACTTGGTAAATCTACTTTATTTAGAACAGGAAGGATCTCCAAATCATTCTCTAAAGCTAAATATACATTGGCGAGCGTCTGCGCCTGCACTCCTTGGGCAGCATCCACGACAAGAACCGCCCCGTCACAGGCTGCCAAAGAACGTGAAACTTCGTAGCTAAAATCCACATGCCCAGGTGTATCAATCAAATGAAAAATATAATCTTCTCCATTTTTAGCGTGGTAGATCAATTGTACGGCATTAAGTTTGATCGTGATCCCGCGCTCGCGTTCTAAATCCATAGAATCTAAGATTTGATCGCGCATTTCACGTTTTTCTACCGTATCAGTCAGCTCCAAGATTCGATCCGCCAACGTAGATTTACCGTGATCGATATGTGCGATTATCGAAAAATTACGTATATGTTTCTGATCCATATCATCACCTCTATTCACAAGTTGTGTTGATCAAAGAGCGACCTTGTCCGTTGGCAAAATCAGCTCCTGATACAACCGGTTTCCCTTCCATTTGGCAACGAATAATTTCAAGAACACCATGATGTAAGGAAAGACCATAACCATTTTTGTATTTCCCAATAAAACAGAAAGGTTTATCAATAGTTTCGACATGATAATGTGCTTCTAAAATTTTGAATTTTCGTTGATTCACAATCACATATCCTCCGGGTTCCAAGGAAAGAGCGCGAATTTGCGCAAAAATCTCAGAATCGGATCTTGACAAATCAATTTTTTCGTCTTCCTTTGAAATTTTCTGAGCATACGTGACCAAAGCTTCATCTTGTTCGGTATAACAAGCATCGTCTCTACAGATCTTATCAAAATCACGAATCAGTAGACGACTGGCGGCATCTGCCATTTTTTCGAACAGAGAAGTCGTAGTCTCTTCTTCATCCAGGATAATTTTTTCCGTAGAAAATACCGGTCCTGCATCCATTTTAGACACCATTTTCATCAAACTCATGCCCGATTCTTGGTCTTGATTCCAAACAGCCCTTTGAATCGGCGCTGCTCCTCGATATTTGGGCAAAAGAGATCCATGAAGATTGACACAGCCAAATCGCGGTGCCTTCAAAATTTCTTCAGGAACTAACTGTCCATAAGCACAAGTTATGATCAAATCCGATTTTAGTTGTAATATCGGATCAAAATCCTCTTTAATTCTCTGCGGTTGAAAAACGGGGATCTCATGCTCCAGGGCACACTCTTTCACAGGTGAATAAACGATCTGTTGTTTTCGGCCGACTTTGCGATCAGGCTGGGTCACAACAAGGTCAATTGAAATTCCCGCATGTAATATATTTTCCAGTAAAGTTTTGGCAATCATGGGTGTTCCCATGAAAACAGTACGAACATGTTTCATTCCCATTTCCTCCAGTCCTGAGCTATTATACCCTATTTTTTCGAACTTGTGTTGCATTGGAAAAGATATTTTGTTATAATTCAAAAGCAATTTAAGTCAGGAGGTGCAAGCCATGCCACAAATTAAATCGCAAAAGAAACGTGTTAAAACCAATAACAAAGCGCACAAATTAGTTGTATCCAAGAAAAGTGCACTGAAAACTTCGATCAAGAAAGTTTTAGCTGCCGTTGATGCCAACGATAAAGAAGCTGCGATCGCAGCTTATAACGAATGCTCTTCAAAATTGGATAAAGCTGTCGCTAAAGGAGTTCATCATAAGAACTATGCAAGCCGACAGAAATCACGTCTTGCTGCAGCTATTAATAATATGAAATAAAAAGTTTCCAGTTCGGAAACTTTTTTTATATCTGATTTAGAATAAAATTTTCGAATCCTTGATCTTTATCAATCTTTCCCATCTTCATATCTTGATCAAGATTTGCTAATAGATTCAATTTCTCCAGAAGTTCTTCACTTTGGAAAGAACGCGCCTTTTCCATATTTAACTTGACTCGATAAGGATGCGCTTTTAAATGACCGGCAATTTGATCTTGATCCATTCCCTCATCCATACATACTCGAACTTGAAACAAAAATCGAACTTGTGATGCCAAAAGGCCAAGAATTGCCAGCGGTTCCATATTTTGGTCACGAAAATTGCGATAAAACGCAAGAAATCGAATGGCGCTGCGCTGAAACAAAGCATCGACCATTTTGAATACGTCGTCGATCGGCTCTGGTTTGATCAATGCTCGTACATCCTCTAAATTAACATGATCGGCGTACGTTTTTAATTTATGGATCTCCGACTCAATTCGTAATGCATCCATTCCAATATGGGAACTAAACCATGAGATTGCTTGCGGTTCCATGACTAAATTCTCTTTTTTTAAGAATTCATGGATCAAAGTTCTTTGACTCTGCTGATCCAGTGTAATACAGGCATAGACCTCGCTTTTTTGAATCAGTTGTTTCACTAGCTTTTTTCGCTGATCCAGTTTGGCCCCATGGTAAACCAAGACAAGAATTGTTGAGGGATCATCCGCCCTTTCTAAAAAAGGAACGATGTCATAAGAAGTTGAATTTTTGGAGGATAAAAAACTGCATTGTTCAACAATGATCATTTTTCTTTCATCAAATATCGAAAACGAATCCATTTCCATCAGGACCTCATTTTGAGGATCGTGCAAAGCATCATATTGAACAACCGTATCGATATGATGTTTCTTTTTTAACGCATTGATTTTTTGTTGGATACGACTCGTATCTTCACCATATATAAGACAAATCATTCTTTCCTCTTTTCTACTTTTGTATTATACCAAAGATATTTCTCCCTGTCTGAAAAATACATAGTCCGTGAAACGATTGGATCTGTATCATTCCCACTTCACTCGTTTTTAAATTAGAAATCCCCAAAATTTTCATCGTTTCCAAGACCTCTATATCAGGATGCCCGTAGCGATTCTCAAAACCAACGGATATCAAAGCAATTTTAGGTTCGATATGATCTAAAAAAGAGAATGAACTGCTGGTACGCGATCCATGATGACCCGCTTTTAAGATCGTACATTTCAAATTAGGATAAGATTGAATCAATTGTTCTTCGACATCCGCCGAAGCATCCCCCATCCATAAATAATCAACACCATCGTATGAAAAATAGTTAATGATGCTTTGATCATTTTCATCCTTTGCCTTACGATCGGCTAACAAAGAATAAAACGGATATTCAACAGGAATTTTTTCTTCATTCAAGCGGATGACTTTATCAATTTGAATATTCTTTTCCAGAGATTCCAATCCGCCACTATGGTCAAAATCCTCATGGGTAATGATGAGACAATCGAGGTGATCGATATGCTTCAATCTAAGATAAGGCAAAACAATATCTTCCATATTATCACGATATAAATTTTGACCACAATCAATCATTACAGCGCTTTGATGGAATGGTTCTGTAATTAACGTACAATCCCCTTGTCCAATATCAAAAACGGTGACGCGAAAACAAAGATCCGAATAAGGCAATGCGAAAGGGATACCCGCTAACAAAAAAGAATATAAGATCTTTTTCAACGGTTTCTTACTTCTATAGATTGCAACAAGAATAAAAATTGATATCAAAATATAGAGCAATCCGGCATCATATGTCCAACTCAATTTGGGGATCGAAGCAAGAAAAGGCTCCCAAATAGCAAACAAATCCAGATCAAAGCATAGTAGGATCCATGAAATCAAGAAAAACATCCCTGCCCCTTTTCTCAAAACACCAAAAAGAATCAAAATCATAAAATCTACTTCTTGGAAATATAAATATTGAAGGCCACATAAAACGCTCTTTTCCATCAAAAACCGACAATAAGAATCAGGACATAGATGATAGATCAAATTCATCAGATTCGGAAGTACAAAGGCAAAGGAAGTTGCTTTTTCCGGCATTAAGATAAAGAAGATGAAACAGCTAAAAATAAATTGAGCCTGCCAATCGGTAAATAAGATCTTCGAAAAGCGATGACAAGCCATGCGCAATATTGAAGTGGTAAAAACAAACAAAGTTCCCCATACAATCAACAGTAAAAAACTGATACCGTAAATCAAATGTCTATGATGAAGCCATCTTCGAAGGCGTTTTTCAAGAATCATGACCAAGCCCAGAATCGGCAACGATAAACGGCTCATCAATTCTGGCAATGAATCGTTATAAATTCCATAAAGCACCATTTTCCAATACGGATCTTTTGTTGAAAAATAATGATAAATTGTACCTTTCCATGTGCTTTGTCTTTGTACCAGCGATGTCGCGTCGGCATTTGCCTGATAATATATATTTTCTTCTTTTAGATAATCTTCAAAGGAAAATAAAGATATATTCTGTAAAGAATGTACTTTTTCAAATTCTGAAAGATGAATAATATCATAAAATTGAGCATCCGATAGGCCATAGACTACCACTTTGACAGATCGATCGTGTGCAAATACATAATTTTCTTTGATCTGATAAATTGTATAATCTCCCTCTTTAGGTGGTGATGGAGTTTGACCATCAAGAACCGCTAAAAACAGGCAGATCCCTGCCCATATTAAGAACCATACGAATTTTTTAGAATAACGATAGAGTACGGTCCCATACAGAAAGATCCATCCCATAACAAAGATCAAATCATCTACAAGCAAAGAAAACCAGCAGCCTAAGACGATCAAGAAACAAATTTTTTTCATAAAGAAATCTGTTCTTTCATTTTCTCAAAAGTTTTATCGCCAATTCCTTTGACATTTTTCAAGTCATCCAAAGAAGTAAATGGCTGTTCTTTTCGATACTCTATGATCCTCTGCGCTATGGAAGGTCCTACGCCCGGCAAGGTATCTAATTCCTCCAAACTCGCATTATTGATGGAAACAAGATCTTTTGTTTCTTGAATAGAAGGAATAACCAGTACCGTATCGGGGGATACTTGTTCCAGCAAGGAAATGGATTGCGTATCTGCTGTCTCAGTTAGTCCTCCTGCCTTCTCGATCGCATCCTGAGCAGTACCTTCCCATTTCAAAGTTACGACACCCGGATTGTTTACTTCTCCTTTTACTTCAACTTGCTTAGTAGAAGGTTTGATCAAATCCAAAGAGACAGGCTGATAGCGACCATAATACGCAAAACAAATCAAAGAGATCCCCATAATAAAAAGAAGAGCTCGCTTAAACATAAACATCACCCTTCTTAAATACGATATATTTTTCTATTTGATCATTAAAATTTTAACTTTGTAAGGTTCTTCGACACGTGTGACCGTTACGATCTCATCGACCTTATGATCCATAATAGCTTCCGCTAATGGTGTATTATTTGATAATTTTCCATTTAACGGATCGGCTTCAATCGAACCCACAATCGAAAATGTGTTCTCTGTATGATCCGAGAGATCTTCTAAAGTAACGATAGAACCTAGTTTCACAACCGCATTTTTGCTTTTCTTTCGTTTTCCATCGGATTCTTCAATGATCTCGGCATTTTTGATCATGGCTTCCAATTCACGAATACGGGCTTCCACCTGGGCTTGATGTTCACGAGCCGCATCATAATCCGCATTTTCAGAAAGGTCCCCTTGTGCACGAGCTTCCTGCAACTCAGCAATCACTTGCTGACGTACATTCTGCACTAAATCTTCATGCTCTTTGACCAGATCATTATATCCATCCTGTGTGACATAAAATTTATCGTTTTCCATATACTCACCTTCTTATTTTATTGCATTGTGATTATAGCATACACGTTGATTTTTTCAATGTTTAATTCAGGATCAGACCGAGTTCCTCACAAATCGCCATATGCTCTTCATAAGTTTTTGAATAGTGAACGGAGCCATCTCCATTGATGTCCGCTGCAAAGAAATAATAGTCAGAGTCTTCCGGTTCTAAAACCGCTACCAGCGCATCCTCTCCCGGATTTAAAATAGGTCCGATAGGAAGGCCCGGATTCAAATACGTATTATACGGTGATTCAACATCGGTTTCTGTCTCACAGTCTTGCGGATCATCGAATTCATCGTATAAGGCATAGCAGACCGTAACACTCGATTCCAGATTCATATGATCCGCCAATCGATTATAGAAAACTCCCGCAATCATCGGCATCTCTTTGGTCGATCCAGATTCAAACTGAACGATACTGGCAAGGGTTACCAGTTCATGCACCGAGTATTCACTCGATTCAAATTCACTTTGATGTTTATTGTAGATACGAGCAAATTGATCAAGGAAAGTTCGTGTGATCGTATCTATATCACTATCCAGATCTAAAAAATAAGTCTCTGGGAATAAGTAACCTTCTAAAGCAACGTTATATTCCGAATGATTTAAATCATCGATGTTCAAAAACGAATAATCGGCTGCCAATTCAGTTAAATAATCTAAATCGTTCCATTGCGCTAAAATCTCATCCTCTGAATACTGCGGAAACAGCTCAGATATCGACGCGGCGACTTCTTTTGCCCAAGTCCCTTCAGGAATCGTCAAAGACACAGATTCATGCAGGATCTTAGACTCATCCGCAATCGTCTCTAAAAGTTCTGAAGCACTCATTCCATCGTTTAACGCAAACAAACCGGCATAATACTGATCATGCGAGGTTAGTTTCGCATAGAGATCCACAACTTGAACGGAAGATATCAAGCCTTCCTCTTTTAAATTTGTTAAAACAGAATCAAAGGTTTCCCCTTCGTCAATCTCAAAATCAACCGATGTAGACCCGTCTCCTGTGGGTCCTAAGTTCTTCCAGGCAAAGAGTCCCAATCCTGCAATTCCTAAAATCAAGATTGCGATCATAAAAACGGCAATCTTTTTTCCTCGTGAGCGTTTTTTGATCCGCTTAGGCATTTTCTTCATCCTCTACAAATGTATTGATCACTTCTTCAACCATATTCCATTCATCTTCTGATTCAATCGGAAAAAGGTTTCCTTTGTCATCGTAACAAGATGCATAAACTTCTTCTGAATCATGATCCGCATCTTGGAATACCACATATTGTTTCTGATATTCATCACTGTCAAAAGTAAAAAGAATGGTCATCTTTTTTTCATTTCCGTTTTCATCTTGTACATAAAGGCAATTTGAATCTAACATAATTTTGGTTCCTTTCTTGGCAAAAAAAATAGGGATAATCAAAAACCCCCATTTTCCCGATCTAAAAATCCTTGTAAAATCTCAACTGCTGCGAGTTGATCAATTACTTTCTTGCGCTTCTTTCTCGAAACATCCCCTTCTAATAAGATTCGAGTCGCACTTACGGTCGTTAACCGTTCATCCCAAAGCGTAACATCATAACCTTCTTTTTTTAATTCTTCCGCAAACTGAATTGAAATCTGAGCACGTTCCCCAATATCACCATTCATATGTTTAGGAAGGCCCAGAACAACTTTCTTTACCTGATGCTCTTCCAATAATTCTAATACTTGATCAAAGCAGAGGTCATAATCATCATGCGGGAAACGAATCGTTTTTAAAGTTCGCGCAACCATCCCGGTGCCATCACTAATCGCTACCCCACACGTTACACTTCCAAGGTCTAAGCCAATAACACGAGCCATTATTTTTCCAAATAGGCACGGACAAGTTCTTCAATGATCTCGTACCGTTCAATACGCTGAATCAAATTTCTCGCATTTTTATGAGAAGAAATATACGCTGGATCATTGCTGATCAAATAACCGGCAATCTGGTTGACCGAATTATATCCTCTTTCTTCCAACGCTTCGCTTACTTCACGTAAAATGGATTTAATATTCTCACGGCGTATCTCTTCCGTGGTAAATGTCATAGTTTCTGTAATGTCTTTCATACTATCACACTCCTTGGCTATAGGTATTATACATGAAACGAAATAAAAAAGAAACACTTTACATCAAACTAAAAAAAGCGAGGATTTGAATAGAAATCCCCACTTTTCAATTAATTTAGACTGTTTTTAATAGTTTCCAGCGCCTCTTCCAGCTTAGAAACATCTTTTCCACCGGCTTGTGCCAAATCAGGTTTACCACCGCCATTGCCTTGGCAGATCTGAGATGCCGTTTTGACTAGATTGCCTGAATGGATCCCTTTAGCGATTGCATTTTTACCAGCACCGCAAACAAAAATCAGTTTATCCTCATTCACGCTGGCAAAGAAACAAATCAGATCCGGATCTTGACTCTTAAGATTGGATACGATTTCTTTCAAAGATTTTCCATCCATGTTAGAAACCTTGCGGATCAGTACTTTATAATCATTGACCTCTTTGGCATCCTGCAGCCATTCTTTCGATTTTAAGGCAAGAATTTGATTCTTTAAATTTTCGTTTTCTTTTTGTAAGGCTTTATTTTGTTCAAAGAAAGACTCCATTTTATGATCTAATTCTTTAATACTCTTTTGTTTGGCGCTTGCCGCAATATTTTCAAGCATCTTATGTTCGAAAACAAAGTCTTTATAGGCTTCCATTCTTGTCTTCGCGGTAATACGACGGACATCCGATCCAATGCTTTCTTCACTGATGATCTTGCATAAGCCGATCTGAGCCGTATTATCTACGTGGCAGCCACCGCAGAATTCTTTGGAAACCGATCCCATCGTAACAACACGTACGCGATCACCATACTTTTCATTAAATAAGGCCGTCGCTCCCGATTGACGGGCCTTTTCAATATCCATGACTTCTTTTTGGACAGGATAGGCTGCCTGAATATATTCATTGACCAAACGTTCTACTTCTTCCAGCTGACTCGGTGTTACTTTTTCGTAATGGTTAAAATCAAAGCGCAGATATTCGTCACAAACATAAGATCCTGCCTGTGAAATATGATCGCCAACTACCTGTTTTAAAGCACTTTGCAGCAAATGTGTACAAGAGTGATTCGCGGTAATGGCTTCACGACGTTGACGATCCACCGTTTGGGATAGAAGCATTCCGTCCTGAACAGTTCCATTTTCCAAAACGATATGAACCAAAGATTGGCCATTCGGAGCTTTTTGCACATCGACAACGCGCGCTTTAAAGCCTTCCGATTCTACCGCACCCGTATCTGCAACTTGTCCTCCGCTTTCTGCATAGAAACATGTTTGATCGAAGATGATATCGCCTTCATCGCTCAGAGAATCGACACGGTTTCCCTCTTTAAAGACACCAATCACTTTCCCCTCACAAGAAAGATGATCATAGCCGATATAAGCGCTTGGATCTGTAAAGTTCATCAGATCTTGATGTTGAGAAGAGAAAGATTCTTTTGCGTTTCGGGCATTTCTTGCTCTTTCTTTTTGTTTTTCCATCTGTTCATCGAATGCTTCACGTGAAACCGTCAATCCACTTTCTTCAGCGATTTCTTGGGTAAGTTCAAATGGGAATCCATAAGTATCATAAAGCCGGAAAACAACTTCTCCGGATAACGTGCCATCCGTTGCCTTGGCAATCTCATCATCCAGCAAGGCTTGTCCGTTCTTCAAAGTTTTCTTAAACGTATCCTCTTCAATGCGGATCAGTTTTTGGTTCAATTCAACATGTTCTTGTAAGTAAGGATAGAAATCTTTCATCGCATCCGCTACAACCGGTACTAAACGATATAAGAAAGAGTCTTCCAAACCAAGCTTTAAACCATAGCGGACAGCACGGCGCAATACACGACGCAAAACATAACCGCGGCCGCTGTTCGAAAAGTTTGCTCCGTCACTCAACGCAAAAGTAACGGTACGGATATGGTCGGCAATGACACGATATGCCATTTTATATTCTCCTTCATAAGGATGTTTGGCCATTTTTTCGGTCGCACGGATAATCGGCAAAAACAGATCTGTATCAAAGTTTGTTTCACCATCCTGGATCAAAGCGACCAAACGTTCCAATCCCATACCAGTATCGATATTTTTCTGTGGAAGTTCTTTATAATCTTTTCGATCGATCGAAGGATCGCAGTCAAACTGAGAGAAGACAATATTCCATACCTCGACATATCGATCGTTTTCTAATTCTTCAAAAAACAAGCGTTCTCCCAATCCATCGGGATCATACTTAGGACCTCTGTCAAAAAAGATCTCAGAATCCGGTCCTCCAGGACCTTTTCCAATCTCCCAAAAATTATCCATCGTTCTTAAAATATGCTTCGGATCTACTCCACATTTTTCCGTCCAAATGCGGTAAGCATCATCATCGTCGGTATACACGGAAATATAGAGACGATCTTTATCGATGCCCATCCATTCTTCGCTCGTTAAAAATTCCCAGGCGAAGGGAATGGCTTCCTCTTTAAAATAGTCTCCGATACTGAAGTTACCCAACATTTCAAAAAAGGTATGATGTCGAGCCGTTTTCCCAACATTTTCGATATCGTTGGTACGAATGCTTTTCTGTGCATTGGCAATTCGATTGCTTCTAGGTTTTTCACTTCCGTCAAAATATTTTTTCAAAGCAGCCACACCGGCATTGATCCACAGCAAAGTGGGATCGTTGTTTGGGATCAGACTTGCTCCTGGTTCAATCATATGTCCTTTACTTTTAAAGAAATCCAAAAACATTTGACGAACTTGATTCCCGGTTAATTCACGCATGTTCATTCCTCCTAGTAAAATAAAAAAAACGTTCCTGCTTCTAGGAACGTAAAATTACGCGGTACCATCCTAGTTCGTTTTCATTGAAAACGCACTTAATTGATCGTTAACGCTGAGCGCGGCCTAACTCCAAAGGAGCTTCAAAGATTCTCACTGCAAGGCTTGCACCTTCCGCCTTGTCTCTCAATGTCCCGATCTTCTTCTACTTATCTTTTTCAATGTTAGACGAATGAATGTTAACATCTTTTCAATATTTTTACAAGTAGTCTAAGACCTTCAATCAATTCATTTTGCCCCATATAAGCAAAAGATAGCGATAAAGTATGATCGACCAGAGGATCTAATGCGATTCCCTGTTGAAAACTGGCTTCCATCAATTGGTTTGGATCGATGTGCGGTAGATCAATGCAGTAACAAAAATAAACCTCTTTAAAAATCAAATTCGGAAAATGATCTTCTAGTATGGTTCGAGTAATTTGATCTTTTATGGCATACTCTTTTTTTAATTTCCGCAAGTGCTTCTCCATATGACCATCTTCCATATAACGAGCTAGCGCAAGCTGTTCAAACTTCGATGAAGTGGGTCCAAACTTGTCTTTATGATTCAGATATCTTTGCAGATACTCTGGATTCAAGACCATATAACTTAAACGCAATGAAGGCAAAAGCAAGCGCGAAAAAGATCCAAAATAAATAACGTTATCATATGGACTGGCACCTTGTAAGGAGTGTCTTGGCTTCGATCGATAATTCAATTCTCCATTATAATCATCTTCTAGGATCAAGAAATGGTTACGATGAGAAACATCAATCAGCGCATCTCGAGTCTTTCGATCAAGATACCTGAAATCCGATCCGAAACAAGAGCTGTTGATATAGAATATATCGATCGAGCTAGAATCCAAATCTTTGATCAAAGTTTCAGAATCAAATTGAACACACGAAAAGCCAAAGGAGCGTAAAACATAGAGAACCTGGCTGTCGACATGTTTTTCCATACCAAACGTATATGTTTTCGGACATAACGAACAAAATTGATACAGAAGAGTTTGAAAACTGGAACCCACTAAAATAGATTTCTCTGTTGTGAGCACCCCGCGATGGTGATAAGCATATTCACTTAAGGCCAAGCGCAATCTTTTTTCACCTTGTGCATCTCCATAAGTAGCCATGGCTTTTGAATCCTGGAACACTTCTTTCATATATCGTTTCCAGATTTTAAGATCAAAAGCTTCCAAACTGACAGAATTTAAACGGAAATCATACCGGATCCAAGAGTCTTCTTTCTGGTTTGTCGCCGTCTGCACTTGATGATGTTTAAGATGCTGCGGCAAAATATCGACTACATAGCCTTTCTGCGGCAAGCTCTTGATATACCCATCTAAGATAAGACGATCATAGGCATGTTCAATTGTCGTCTTCGACACCCCGAATAAAAGCGTCGATTGCCGAATGCTGGGCAAAGTCTCTCCTCGTTTCAGATGTCCTTCCAAAATATCTTGTTTCAATTTTTCACTGACGATTTCATACTTCTTCATAATCTGTCCTCTTAAAAAATATCATAATTGTATATTTTATTAAAGACACTTATTGTTTATTCTAATGACAAGGAACGAGGAATGTCTATGAATGAACAACAAAAACTTAAGCAGCTAGTTTTTTCCAGTCTGGGAATTGCGATTGTCTTTGTCGCAACCATCTTTATACGAATTCCCAATACGATCCATGGATACATCGATCTTGGGGACGGCTTTATTTTATTGTTTGCAAGTATCTTAAATCCGGTCTTTGCGTTTTTAGTCGGAGGATTAGGCAGTGGTCTGGCTGACATCGCCGGGGGCTATGGATTTTACTTTTTCTTCACACTTTTGATCAAAGGAATGGAAGGCTTTATGGTTTCATATCTCGTCAGCAAAAGTAAAAAGAACAAAACTCGATTCTTAGCCTATATCCTAGGATCAATCATCATGATCATTGGATATCTGATCGCTGATTCCTTCATCAATCAAAGTTTCTGGCTTGGACTGGTTGGTGTGTCCGGCAATCTGTTTCAAGCAGGCGCCGGATTATTGATTGCCTTGTTTGGTTTTCCCCTTCTGAAAAAGATTCCTTATTTAGATCAATAGAAACGATCCCTGCGTTTTTTTCAAAGTTTGATTAGGTTTTCAAAAAAGGTGTTGATTTCTAATTTTGAATTCGCTATAATAACAAAGCATCCCCGGGTGGTGAAATTGGTAGACGCAGTGGACTCAAAATCCACCGGTAGCGATACCGTGCCAGTTCGAGTCTGGCCTCGGGGACCATTGATTATTCCCACAGCATGGCTGTGGTTTTTTTATATCAGCGTGAATGAGAAAGGAACTAGGAATTCATTTTGGATTCGACTATAATGAAAATATGAAAAAAGTGCTTGTAGGACTCAGCGGCGGAGTCGATTCGGCAGTAGCCGCCTATTTATTAAAAGAACAAGGATATGATGTCACCTGTTGTTTTATGAGAAACTGGGATTCCTTTGCGAATAACGATATCGAAGGAAATCCAACGATCCAAGATGACATCTGTCCGCAAGAACAAGATTATCTCGATGCCAAAGCGGTAGCGGATCATTTGGGACTCGAATTACAAAGAGTGGATTTCATTCAAGAGTATTGGAATGACGTTTTTATGACCTTTTTAAATGAATATGAAAAAGGTAGAACTCCAAACCCTGATATTTTGTGCAACAAATATATTAAATTTGATGCCTTTTTTGAATATGCCATGAAAAATGGTTTTGATTATGTTGCGACCGGACATTATTGTTCCAATCAAGAAATTGACGGTTTTATGTATTTGACAAAAGCTGCCGATCAGAACAAGGATCAAACTTATTTCCTCTGTCAAATCAATGAAAGAGCGCTCAAAAAAACTCTTTTCCCGCTAGGAACACTCACAAAACCAGAAGTCAGAGAGATTGCGCAAAAACTTCATTTAGACAGTGTTTCATCTAAAAAGGATAGTACGGGGATCTGTTTTATTGGTGAGCGAAATTTTCGTCAATTCTTATCCAATTATCTTCCCAGTCAAGAGGGCGATATCGTCGATATTGATACCGGAAAAAAGATTGCCCGACATGTCGGAGTCCTTTATTATACAATCGGACAGCGAAAAGGCTTAAATATCGATCACGAAAAAGGACCTTGGTTTGTTTGCGGCAAAGATGTAAAAAAGAATATCTTGTTTGTTTGCCGCGTCGATCACAAGGAATGGCTTTATTCAAATTCTTGTTTGGTAAAAGGAATCAACTGGCTCGTACCAGATCCTGATCAAATCGCAACATCCTTAGGATGTAAATTTCGATATCGACAGCCCGATCAGCCTGTCCAGATCCAGTTGGTTTCAAAAGACAGCGTCTTAGTGACTTATCCTCAAAAAATCGCCTCTGTTACAGTAGGTCAAGAAGCGGTTTTCTATGACCATCAAATCTGTCTGGGGGGCGGTGTCATTGAAGAAGTTTACATCGATGACGAAGATTTAAACTCGAAGATCTTGAAAACCTATCAGGAGAAACAATTTGGAAACGATTAAGATCAAAGCATTATTAGAACACATCATTTTTCAAAACGAACAAACTCACTATGTGGTGGGTTCTTTTTCTGAGACCGAAACCTACCACTATTTTGTAGCTGCCGGGACTTTAATGGACCCTTTAGAAGATCAAGAATATGAACTTGCTGGACAATATACAAACCATCCAAAATACGGACTACAATTTCAAATTCAAAATGCGATCAAAATGCTTCCCAAATTTAAAGATTCAATCATTCGGTTTTTAAGCAGCGCTGATTTTCCGACCATAGGAACAAAAACCGCCCAGCTGATCTACGATACTTTGGGTGAAGATTGTCTGGATATCATCAAAGAAAGTCCGGAAAGGCTCGACGAAGTACCGGGATTAAACAAGAAGAAGAAACAAATCTTAAGAGATGGAATCCAAGCCTTTGATCAACATAGCGACTTTTTTTATCAATGCATGGAATACGGTCTTGACCAAAATAAGATCCTCTTATTGGAACAAAACTATGCAGATCCGCAAAAAGTCCTACAAGAGGATTGTTTCAGACCTTACTATGAGATCTATGGATTTGGTTACCGATCTGCTTTAAAATTGGCAAACGGTCTCCAGCTGCAGCCAACCGACCGTCGCCGATTTGATGCGTTTATTTACGAAACGTTACGTCAATTGACCATGGCTAGCGGAAACACTTTTATCCATTTTGTTACTTTGGCCAACCAATGTTCGGCTTATTCGACGCAAGTTCTAGAAGAAAGTTTGGAACGTTTGAAAAATATCTCTAATTTTGAACTTGTAGAAGATCGAATCTATGTATTTGGTCTATATCAGGAAGAAAAAGAAATTGCTCGTCTCTTAAAAGAACATCAATTCCCTGTAGAAACCATCCAGGAACAGGATTTGTCCCATGAGCTCGATCAAGTAGAATTTCGCTTTGGAATCACTTATGATACCCAGCAGAAAAATGCGATCGAAACATTTTTTAAGTCCAGCATCAGTCTTCTCAACGGCGGACCAGGAACCGGGAAAACGACAACCGTAAAAGCAATCTTGGAACTGATTCGAACCTTCTATGCGAATGCAAATATCCAGCTTTGTGCCCCGACTGGCCGTGCCAGCAAACGATTGAGCGACCTGTCCTATGGTGACAGTAAGACAATTCATTCTTTGCTGAAATGGAATAAAGAAGATAATACATTTGGAAAAAATGAAGACGAACTTCTCGATATCGATTTCTTGATCGTCGATGAGTTTAGTATGGTCGATACCCATCTGTTCTGCAGTTTATTAAAAGCTTTACCTTGTAAAACACGAATTTTACTGATTGGCGATGAGGACCAGCTGGAAAGCGTTGGCCCGGGAAAAGTATTTCAAGACTTGATTGAAACAAAGATCTTCCCGATCACACATCTGGAAAAAATCTTCCGCCAAAAGAATGGTTCCGGAATCGTCACACTCGCAAGAGAGATCCGTAAAGAAGAAGCGTGTCATTATCAGGATGGTGTGTCTTTCGTAGAAAAAGAAACCATAGATATTCTTCCTGAATTACAGAAGATCACGGCCGATCTCGATGTTGATCGTTTTCAAGTTCTCTCTTGTATGTATAAGGGTTCCATCGGGATCGATGCGATCAATCAAACTTTACAGGAACAGTTCAATCCCTTTGATTCCGAAAAACATGAGATCAAAGTAGGAACAACGATCTTTCGTGAAGAAGATAAAGTGATGTTGTTGAAAAACCTTCCGGAAGAAGATGTCTATAATGGCGATATAGGGAGCATCATCGAAATCAAATCAGGAAAAAATGAGAAGTGCATCTCCGTCGATTTCGGAAATCGAATTGTTGATTTTACCACCGACTTTTTGTATTACTTAAAACATGCGTATTGTATTAGCGTACATAAATCACAAGGAAGTGAATACGATACTGTCATCGTTGTGGTCGATCGTACAAATATCCATATGTTGAATAAACGCTTATTATATACCGCTATTTCTCGAGCAAAAAAATGTCTTTACATCCTCGGACAAAAATTTGTTTTCGAAAAACAGATCCGTTTAAAAGAAAGACGTATACGACAAACGACCTTGCAGGCACAGATCCTGGATATCCAAAAGACAAAGAACTCTTGATTTATGATCAAGAGCTCTTTTTTCGCTTGAAAAGATTTAAGATTCCACGTTTTAAGACTGCAAAAAAACCTAAAGATCGAAGCATCTTTTCAGGAGAGATATATTTCTGGATTGTCCGTAACAGTTCTTTATTTCGTTTGCCGGCAGAAAAAGAAAAGTGTCCAGATTCATAGGTAAATATGGCAAAACGGTTGATCCACCGATTAAAATATACGGAGGCTGCAATATAATCGATTTGATTCCAAGGGATTTGTATAAAATCCTCCACTTTACGATCATTGTAGTACTCAAATGCCTGATCACCAATCATAATTTTCCCGGTACTGGTTAAACCTAGATAAGAAGTCCCTTTTACTGTGAGATCCACTTTTGTATTCATCGATTGAACCATACAAATCCTCCTTTAAAAAAGGAACCTGTATGTCCACAGGTTCCGATGATCGATCTTACATAATGTTCAATAAAACACCAACGATACCTACGATAAACAATCCGATAATGATAACAATTGGCGAAACATTCTTCTTGAGTAACCAGCAAATAAATAAAGTCAAACATACCGCAAGAAGACCCGGAATCAAAGAATCCAAGTTTGCCTGTAAGGAAGTGCTCGTTGTGTCATAAAGGAACATTCCGCTATCGTATTGTTGTAAAATGGATTTCAAGGCTTCCCCTGTTCCGTCAAACTTACTAAAATCGATAATGTTTACAGCATCATTTTCAACGGTAGATACAATCGGTGTCAAACTGATGCTCACCCAACGCTGGACCAAAGCACCGATGATGAACATCCCTAAGATGCTGGCACCTTGAGTGATTTTTCCTAGTAAACCGCCAGAAAGGTCGTTTGTAATAGAAGTTCCCACTTTATATCCAAATTCTTGTGTGTACCACATAAACGCATAACGGATCACATTCCACAACACAAAGAACAAAATAGGTCCCAAGATATTTCCGCTCATCGCAAACGAAGCACCTAAAGCTCCTAAGATTGGACGCATCGTAAACCAGAATGCAGGGTCACCGACACCAGCCAAAGGCCCCATCATACCAACCTTAACACCTTGAATTGCGACATCATCGATCTGGGCTCCGTTAGCACGTTCCTCTTCCATAGCAAGAGTAACACCCATAACGGGAGAAGAAACATAAGGATGTGTATTATAGAACTCCATATGACGTTTTAATGCGGCGATTTGATCCTCTTTATTCGAATAAAGCTTTTTAATAGCCGGAATGATGGAATAGCACCAGCCTCCATTCTGCATACGTTCATAGTTCCAAGATCCTTGAAGGAACTGATGACGCCAACAAACTTTCATACGATCTTTTTTAGATAATGTGATTTTTTCAGCCATATTCTTTCCTCCTTTAGATCCTAATAATCATTTAAGATATCTCCTAATGGGTCTCCAGTATTGGATGAACCGCCAGAAGAAGATCCTCCGCTTTCTTTTAAAGTCAGATAGATCAAAGCCAAGGCTACCCCAATGACACCAAGTCCAATCAAAGTTAATTCATTGATACAAGCCAGCACAAAACCTAAAGCGAAGAATGGCCAAGTTTCTTTTGTTGCCATCATATTGATAACCATGGCATAACCAACGGCAGCAACCATACCGCCACCTACGGTCATACCATCTGACAACCACGCAGGCATGGCCTGCAAAGCAGTCGTAACAGCACTGGAAGGAACAAAACATAAAATAGCTGCCGGGATCGCAATACGAAGTCCTTGCATGGCAATCGCGATGTATTGCCAAATTTCAATCGTTTTAAAGCTTCCCTTTTCCGCTCCTCCATCCATGATATGAACGATAGGGATTGCCAAAGTACGGCAGATCATCGTTAAGAACAAACCAGCTACAGACAAGGGAACAGCAACTGCGATAGAAGTAGAAATCACGCTGTCAACCGCGGTTGATCCATCTAGACCTAATACCATGATGATTGCAGATGCAACTGACGCTAAAGCAGCATCCGGTGCAACGGCAGCACCAACGTTGGCCCAACCTAAAGCCATTAACTGTAAACTGCCTGCCAGCATGACACCTTCCGTTAAATGACCGCTGACCAAACCAATCAATGTACACGCAACCAGTGGCTGATGGAATTGGAATTCATCCAAAACACCTTCCATACCAGCTAAAAAGGCTACGATCACAATCAATAATACTGTAATAAAACTCATAGTGATCCTCCAAACCCTATTACTCAAGCTCTGCTTCGGCTTTCTTAATGATAGAATCCATATCTTCTGGACTGTCTGCCGGAACTTTACGAACATCAAATTCTACACCAAGATCTTTCAAGTCTTTGATGGTCTGAACATCGTCTTTATCAAAAGCCAACGCTTTTGTAACAGCCACTTTTCCTTGTGAATGAGCCATGGAACCAATGTTCAACTTTTTGATCTCTACCCCACCTTGAATCGCTCGTAAAGCATCTTGTGGTGTTTCAAACAACAGTAAAGCTTTTGTTGCCCCAAAACGCGGGTCTTTATCCACGGCGATCATCTTGTCGATAGGAACGACGTGCGCTTTAACGCCTGGAGGTGCCGCCTGAATGATCATATTTTTTCTCAAATCATCATGAGCAACACTGTCAGAAACGACAATGATACGATCTGGCGAAGTAGATTTCGTCCAAGTCGTAGCCACTTGTCCATGTAACAAGCGGGTATCCACACGAGCAAGAACATATTTAATATGGCCATCTCCTAGAACAGTTCCTTCAGGAATTGCCTGCTGTGGAGCTGAATTTTCTTGAGCCGACGTTTCTGATTCTTTCTGCGGTTCAAGATCTTCTGGCAATGAACGTACCCCTTCACGAGCCGTAGTAACAATATGAGTTGCAATCGCGTGAGCCGTATCCATACTCATTCGAGACGCATAAGCTTCAATCAACATCGGCAAATTCAGACCGGTTACGATTGCCCATTTGTCATGCCCTTCTTTTAAGGCACTGGCTTGATTGAAAGGAGTTCCTCCCCAAAGGTCAACCAGGAATAAGACTTCTTCCTGATCCGTGAAAGAAGCGATGGCTTCTTCCATTTTGCTGCGAATGTCTTCAGGTCCTTCGCTAGGCTTCAATATGCATGGTTTGACATTGGCTTGTTCACCAAAGATCATAGAACCAGAATGATAGATGCCTTCGGCAAAGTCTCCGTGACTCGCAAGAATAATTCCTACCATATATACCTCCTAAACTAATGTGCGGGCTTATCAAGTATAAAGTTCTTCATAAGCTTACTTATACATGGTTACACCTAACTTTATTAAATCACATACCCGTTGAAATTCAATGCTTTTCACAATAAATTCACATAATATTACATAATGTGAAAATGACAAAATAAAAGCGGAATTTTATTCCGCTAACGACTCTGATTAATGGATTTCATGATTTGGCGAATCTGTGCTTCGCTCGGTTTACGTCCCATCTGAAGGAACATGGCCCGAATCATTTTCTCATTGATTGGTGGATTTTCCTTTAATTCTTTTTCAAATTTTTTCTTAGTGAAGTAAAATCCCAAGCCTCCACCGATAGCAACGCCAATCAACGTGTAAATTATTGAAGTTAACCATTCCATAAAAAATCATCCTCACTGTTATCACTATTAGATATATTACTATTTTTTTATTCTTTTGACAACCGTTTGAAAATCCGATTTGTTTGAAAGAAATCCGATCCCTCGACCAGCAAGACAGAAGAAAAGATCAACAATCCTCCGACGATCATCACAAAAGATTTTTGTTCATGTAAAAGCAAAAAACCAAAAACATTCGCAAAAAGAGACTCGGTGCACAACAGTACGCTGGCACTGGCGGCATCTGTATATTTTTGTGCAAATGTCTGAAGTTGAAAAGCCAGCCATGTGGCCACTAAGATCATATAAAGGCAACTGAAGATCGCCTGCAATGAAATATGAGCCGGCCAAGTTTCCAACAAGAAACACCCCGGTATTGAAAGAAGAGCGGCTACGCTCATCTGGATCGCATTGATCACCGTCACATCCTGATCTTTTGAAGAATATTCCAAAGACAAAATATGGCATGCGAAAAACAATGCACAGATCAAAGACAATAAATCGCCAAAAGACAAGAAGATCGATCCTTGCGATAAAGACAAACAACCAATCCCGCACAAACAAACCACGCTCGCCAAAACTTGAATACGCAGCGGTCGTCTGCGAAATACGATCCAGGCTATATAAGGCACCAAGACAACATTAACAGCCGTCAAAAAAGCATTCTGTCCCGTATTCGTCAAATCCAAGCCAAATGTTTGAAACGCAAAAGCTAGGTATAAAAAGACACCGGATATTGCACCTTTTTTTAAAGCGTCGCGATTGATAGAACATCCTTTGACTTTGACAACACACCAACTTACGATGCCGGCTCCCAGAAAACGTATCCATAAGACAGTAAATGGATCAAAGGTAGAAAGGGCGGCATCGGTTGCGATGAATCCTCCGCCCCAAATTGCTGCAACGAGCAAGCACACGAAATTAGCTTTGTTTTTCGTCATGGCCTACCTCAAATAAAGTCAGCTGCTGCGTTTCCTTTTCATGGATCCAGTCGCCATCTATGATCGTTTCAATGCCCTTAGAAATTACAAAGTTTTCAATCTGACCATAAGGCGAAGAGAAAGTAGATTCTGGACTCATCAAAGGTACCGAAGCAGGAAGAACCGAAATTCTTTCGCTAGCCTCGACCATAACAGGAACCTGAATATCCTCTAACGGCTGGATATACTGCACTTGACTTGGGTTGGATTTTACCAACTTACAGATTCGGTTTCCTTTGGCCGGACGTCTAAATTCTGGAATCTGGGCAAGCTTTAAACGTTTCATCTGTCCTTTTTGTGTGATAAACAAGACTTGTCCGTGTTCTTTACTTAAGACACATACAGAACAAATGGAATCTTTGGCCTCCAGATTCATAGCTTTAACACCCTTAGAACGCAAGGAAATCACCGGAACCTGATCCGCTGCATAAGAGAGCGCAAACCCATTGGTCGATGCCAGCAAGATCTTATCATCTTGATGGAAAGACGGGAGCGCCGCAATCATTTCGTCGGCTTCTCCGATCTTCATGCAGCAAATTGTTTTATTAGCCCGCGAAACCTTTAATTCCTGAAAGGCAGTTCGTTTGATCATTCCATAACGAGAAGCATAGATCATATCTACATTCTTATCAAAATCATCAACGATCAATGCCTGGATGATCTTCTCGTTCGAATCAATCTTTAAATAATTGTTTAAATGTTTTCCAAGATCCTTCCATTTTGCTTCTTCTATGGAGTAAACCGGTAAATATCCATATGTTCCCCGACTCGTAAAGAATAGAAGTGTAGTGCGTGTGCTGCATTGTCCGGAGAATAAAATAGGATCTCCTTCTTTATGCCCGCTCATGCTTTCTCCAGATGCATTATAAGAACGCAGGCTCACTCTTTTTACATAGCCGTCCCGACTCATCGTGACCATCACTTGTTCGTCTGCGATCATGGCCATAGGATCGATCACCAGTTCTTCGATTTCATCTTGGATCACCGATCGACGCGGTGACTGGAAAATCGTGTTCACTTCTTTTAACTCTTTGATCAAAAGAGAATGCAACTTTTTGCGGCTGGTAAGAATCCCCTCCAATAAGTGAATTTCTTTCTGTAAAGAATCATATTCATCCCTAAGTTCCTGGATGTCGGTATGCGTCAATCGATATAATCGCATCGTTACGATTGCCTCGGCTTGAGCTTCTGAAAAAAAGAATCGTTCGATTAAATGATTCTTCGCGTCTTGTTTGTCTTTAGAAGAACGAATCAAGGCAATGATTTCATCCATCACCGATACAGCTTTGATCAACCCTTCTAAGATATGAGCACGTGCACTTTTCGCATTTAAATCAAATCGACTGCGACGTAAAACGACCTCTTCCCTATGATTGATAAAAGAATCCAGTGCCATCGCTAAAGACATCTGTACTGGCGCCTTGTTTACGATTGCGATCATATTGTAATTATAAGAAATCTGTAAATCAGTATTCTTATATAAATAGTTTAGAATAGACTCATCGTTTGCCTCTTTCTTAAGATCCACAACGATACGCAAGCCATTTCGATCACTCTCATCACGAACGTCGAGAATTCCATCGACTCCTTTATTCAATCGGATATCATCGATCTTTTTGACCAATTGACTCTTGATCACTTCATAAGGAATCTCCGTAACAACGAGCTGTTTGATCGTTCGCGTTTCTTCCACATGGACTTTGGAACGAATCAAGATCTTTCCTCTTCCCGAGGAAAAAGCTTCTTTGATGCCCTGGATCCCCATAACAATACCGCCGGTCGGAAAATCCGGACCCTTCACAAACTGCATCAAATCCTCTAAGGAACAGTTTGGATTTTCAATGCGGTAGATGGCTGCCTGAATCACTTCATTCAGATTATGCGGCGGAATATTGGTCGCATAACCGGCTGCAATCCCGGAAATCCCATGAGTCAGTAAATTAGGGTATCGGGCCGGCAGAACCGTAGGCTCCATTTTTTCATCGGAGAAATTGGGAGCCCATTGCACTGTATCCTTTTGTATATCTTGTAATAAAAAATCGCTGATTTTAGAAAGCCTGGCTTCGGTATAACGCATGGCCGCTGCCGGATCGTCATCAATCGATCCATTGTTTCCTTGCATATCCACCAAAGGATGCGTGATCTTCCAAGGTTGAGACAAACGAACCATAGCATCATAAACCGAACTATCTCCATGCGGATGATAGTTCCCAATGACATTACCAACGGTTTTTGCACTTTTTCGATACGGTTTCTGAAATGTGTTACCATCTTCATACATTGCGTATAAGATCCTGCGCTGTACTGGTTTAAGACCGTCACGCGCATCCGGCAAAGCGCGCTCTTGAATGATGTATTTTGAATATCGCGCAAAACGATCCGCCATGATATCTTCTAACGAATTTTTTAAAATTTGTTCTTGATGAGCGTTGTTATTCTTTTTCATGGCGCACCTCCTTTGCATAATCATCTTCTAAGGTAAAGACGACATTATCCTCAATCCAGTTCCGACGAAGTTCGGCTTTATCACCCATCAGTTCATGCACACGGCGTTCAGCCATGACTGCATTTTCAATCGTCACACAAAGCAAGGTTCTGGTCTGTGGATTCATTGTCGTATCCCATAACTGCGATGCGTTCATTTCCCCAAGACCCTTATAACGAGTGATCGTATACCCTTTTTTGAGTTCCTGTTTTTTCTCTTCCAGCTCTTCATCGGTATACAGATAATACTCCTCTTTTCCTTTTGCGATGCGGTATAAAGGCGGCAAGGCGATATATAACATTTCATGATCGATCAGATCGCGCATATATCGGTAAAAGAATGTCAATAAAAGATTTTGTATATGCGCACCATCATCATCCGCATCGGTCATGATGATCACTTTGTAATAATTAGAATCCTCGGCATTAAAGTCTTTGCCGACACCAGCACCTAAAGCGTGGATGATCGTATTCAATTCTTCGTTTTTTTCAATGTTTTCTAAACTTGCTTTTTCGGTGTTCAAAACCTTCCCACGCAACGGCAAGATCGCCTGATATTTTGAATCTCGTCCTTGTTTGGCACTGCCCCCGGCAGAATCCCCTTCGACCAGATACAATTCTTTACGGCGTGCATCTTTACTTTGAGCACTGGCGAGTTTGCCCGACAACACTCTTTCTGATTTTTTATTCCCTTTTCCTTTTCTGGCATCTTCGCGGGCTTTTCGAGCAGCCATACGAGCACTGGCGGCTTTTAACATCTTACGAACCAGTGTATTGGCAATCTCTTTATTTTCTTCTAAAAAATATCGTAGATTTTCGCTTACAATCGATTCTGTAGCCGCTTTAGCTTCCGGCGTTCCTAACTTTTCCTTCGTCTGTCCTTCAAACTGAAGAAGATTTTCAGGTACAGTCAGGTTGATCACCAGGGTCAATCCTTCGCGAATATCGTTTCCTTCAAATCCTTTATCTTTTTCTTTTAAAAAGCCATTCTTTCTCGCATATTCGTTGAAGACTTTGGTAAATGCCTGCTTGGCCCCCGTTTCATGACTTCCTCCGTCACGTGTTCGCACCATATTGGTGAAACTAAAGACATTTTCTTGGTAATCATCTGTATATTGAAAACATCCACGAATTCGAATTCCATTAGACAAGCCTTCAAAGCTGACAGGCTCGTGCATCGGAACATGATCTTGATCAATTTCTTGAATAAACGCCTGCAGTCCATTTTCATATTGATAAGAAGTTTCTCTTTTCTTATTCCTTAGATCGGTAACGACCATTTCCAGTCCTTCAAGCAAGAACGCATCTTCTTGTGCTCTTTCACAGATTTTTGAATAAGAAAAATGATTTTGTTTAAATATGTTTGGATTCGGCAAAAATTGTACAGTACTTCCTGTGCGATTGGTCTTACCGACTTTTTCGAGTTTACCGACTTTTTTACCGCCGTCTTCAAATAAAAGACTCCATACATCTTTTCCATCATGTACCGTCACTCTACACCAGCTACTCAACGCATTCACAACGCTGGCACCGACACCATGCAACCCTCCGGCACTTTGATAACCGCCAGAACTTGTAAATTTACCGCCGGCATGAAGGACCGTAAAAATAACTTCAAGCGTGCTGACGCCGGATTTATGTTTTCCCACCGGCATACCGCGGCCATGATCTTCAACAGTGACACTATTATCTTTATTCAAAGTAATTTGGATCTTATTTCCATAACCGTTCAACGCTTCATCGATCGCATTATCGACGATCTCCCAAACCAGATGATGGAGTCCTCGAGTATCCGTTGAACCGATATACATGCCTGGACGCTTTCGTACTGCTTCCAAGCCTTCCAAAATCACTATACTGTTTTCATCATAAGAACTTTTAGGCATCTGATCATCCTTTCAACAACCATTGATTATAAGGGAAAAATCAGTATTTTTCAAAAACATTCTTCAAATGATGAAGCCCTGGATTTTCATTTGGAACAAAAACTGATAAAATAAGGAAGAAATGAAAAGGTGATGGATCATGAGTTTTCTAATTTTAGTGATTTGTATCGTAATGGGATATCTTTTAGGTTCAATTCCTTTTGCCCTGGTCATCGGAAAAGTATTTTATAAAACCGATGTCAGACAATATGGTTCGGGGAATCTGGGTGGAACCAATGCCGGAAGAGTCTTGGGGCGAAATGCCGGGATTGCCGTCATTGCCTGTGATATCTTAAAAGTAGTCCTGGCCATGGGACTAGCCAGCTTACAAAGCGAGACTTGCAGTATATGGTGCGGGGTCGCTTGTTGTTTGGGACATTGTTATCCGGTCTTTGCGCATTTTAAAGGCGGAAAAGCTGTCAGCACAATGTTTGGTTTTTTGGTTTCTCTATGGATATTTACTTTCCATGATATCAGCTATGCACTCGTTCCTTTAGGAATGTTTCTCGTGATGTTGTATCTGTTTAAATATGTCTCTTTGGCAAGTATCGCCAGCTCGATTGCCAGCTGTATGTATATCACGGCACGGATCCTATCGCTTGATTTGAATCATTTAATGATTATTTTAGCCAGCTGGCTGATGATGATCCTCGTTGTCTATCGCCATCGTTCCAACATTCATAAGATCATGAATGCCACTGAAAATAAAATTTCCTGGATGTAACAAAACCGTAAGAACACCTCTTTAAAATAATGATGAAAGAGGTGTTTTTTTTATGTCTGATAACTATTTGTATTACGATTATGCGACAAGTTCTGTCTGTAAAGTTAAAGAAGCAAGTCACGAATATGTTCCCGATTCCAGTATGCATCACTTTTTGGACCATCTTTGTATTCTTCATGGTTCTACATTGGAAGGACGACGCGATGCGTTTCGCGCATTAATGAAAAAATCGCGATTTATTCCTATCGTAGTCAACCAAAATCCTCACGAAATCTATTTTCCCATCAAATCTTTAAAAGATCCGACCAATAAATGGATCTGTTATGAAAATATAGAAACAGTGATCGATCATAAAAAAACATGTACGATCGTGTTTAAAGACCATACATGTTTAGAATGTGAATATCCGCAACGAATCAAAGAAAATATTCGCGCGATTCGAAGATATATCAAAACTTTAAATCTCTAATTGTGGCAGTCTCCATCGCAATGCGAACAGCCGCCCGAACAGCTGTGTTCACTTTGTGCTTTCTCATAACGCAACGTATTTACACCTAAGGCCTCTACACAAACCAAGGCATCGTTTTCTAAACGATCCGCTTGAATAAATGTGCAAGATGGAAACGGTGGTTCAATAAATTTAGAGAAAACATTCAAAAACTCTGATTTATCATCCAAATTTCTTAAGTAGACAGTATATTTAACCAGATGATGCATTTTTAAACCAAAAGGCTCGATTGCATCCATTAAGGTATTGCAGCAAGATACAGTTTGTTCAGTGATCGTATTTCCTTTTCCAATCTGCCCGCTGACATAGACAAAATCACCTAAACTTACCGCTTTAGAAACACAAGATCCTTCCTCTTGGATTCCGCTTGAATTCAAAAAAATATTCATAAAATCGATCTCCTATTCTTCTTCTGGTTCTTCTAAAGTGTTTTTCACAAGAATCGCTCTCGGTTTTGATCCATTGGCAGGTCCAATAATTCCCTGCTCTTCCAATGCATCGATCAGACGAGCAGCGCGAGAATATCCCACCGAAAATTTTCTTTGGATCAAAGAAGTGCTGGCTCTGCGTGACTGGATCACAAAGTTCTTCACTTGATCATAAAGCGGATCTAGACATTCCCCTGCAACTTCATTGCCCTGACCTTGTAAATCTTTCAGTTGAATGAACGCATCGTCATAATGTGGACACGCCTGGGATTTAACATATTGAGCAATTCGATTCACTTCTTCATCATGGACAAATACCCCTTGAATTCGTTTCGGCGTACTTTCTCCGTTTGGAAGATATAACATATCTCCATAGCCCAGCAAGCGTTCGGCTCCTGCTTGGTCCAAAATCGTCCTTGAATCCGTAGCCGAGCTGACCGCAAAGGCAATACGCGAAGGTATATTCGCTTTGATCACACCGGTAATAACATCCACGCTTGGACGCTGGGTTGCAACGATCAGATGAATACCGGCTGCTCTGGCCAATTGCGTGATTCTTTGTATACTGGATTCGACCTCTTTCGCGGCAACCAACATCAGATCCGCTAATTCATCAATGATGATCACAATTCGCGGTAAAGGTTTGAGACTTTCACCAGGATGATTGAGTACTTGTTCATTATAGGATTGAATGTTGCGAACACCTAACCGGCCAAACAGATCGTATCGATGTTCCATGATATTCACGATGACTTTCAAAGCTTTGTTTGCCAGATCCCCATCCGTGATGACAGGGGCCAGCAAATGAGGCACATCATTGTATGGTGTAAACTCGACCTTTTTAGGATCGATCAAAACCAGTTTGACTTCATCCGGACGCGTACGCATCAAAAAGGAAGAGATGATCGAATTGACACATACCGATTTACCAGAACCGGTTGCTCCGGCAATCAGAAGATGCGGCATCTTATCCAATTCTCCATAGACAGAATTTCCCATCAGATCTTTCCCTAAGCAAAATAGAAGTTTCTTTTCACTCATAGATTTGGGAATATTACATAACAATTCCTTGATCTGCACTTCGGTTTTTTCAACATTTGGAATCTCGATCCCAACTGCATTTTTGCCGGGAATAGGTGCTTCAATACGGATATCTTTGGCCGCAAGAGCCATCTTGATATCATACTGTAGATTACTAATCTTATTCACGCGAACGCCCGTCTCAGGACGAACTTCAAATTTAGTGACACTTGGTCCGATGTGAACTTGGATCAATGTCGCTTCGACTCCAAATTCATGAAGGATAGAGATCAGTTTCTGTCCTTGCACCTTAGCCGTTTGCGAGTTTACATTGTTCTTGCGAGAACGTTTGGCAACTTCATTGAGAATCGTTAGGCGCGGCAACCGATAATTCGCATAGGCTTCTTCTTCATTCGCAATATACTCGGCAGGTTCCATTCGCGGTTCTGCTGGAATATCCACAACTTCTTCTTTTTCCTCGTTTTCAATTGTATGATAGGCAGGTTCCAAAACTTCCGGTTCTGGTTCTGGCATGATCACTTCCGGTTCCACATCGATGAATAAGGATGATCGGTCGATTGCATCCGATTGAGATTGTTTATACGTCTTGCGCTTTGGAGAAGCGGAAGGTTGTTTTGTTTTTGGTTTTGGTTTCGATCTCTGTTCGCGGATCGCTTGAACGATAAAATCATAACAAAACAAGAAAACTGCGATCACAAACAAAAAAGCCAAGATCACATAACATCCGGTGGAATCAAATAAACTATGGAAAATCCCGGTCAACAAAGCCCCGAGCAAGCCACAGGAAGTGGTATTGATCCCGCGTATATAGGCAAACAGATCCCCGAAAATAGACTGAAGAGCACTCCAACTCTGCCCTTGCGTCAATTCATGTAATCCCTGCAACAACAACCAGCCAATCATTGCCAATAAAACAGCAATCCCGTAACGGCTGTTGATCTTTCTAAAATCAAAATGAAAGAGATCAAGCACGCAGAAAAGGGCCGCCATCAGCAAAAACAGAATCGTAAGATTTCCAATAAAGACCGAAATCAAATGGAAAATAATATCGCCTACGATTCCAAACTGAAACAACGCTATGATACTCAAGGCAACACAACAAAGGAGAAGACACACGCGGACAAGATTTGTATCATTCCTGGCTGCCTGTGTCTTAGACTTTGTATTTCTTCTTGTTGATTTTGAGCGGGTGTTTGATTTTCTTTTTGATTTGGCTGCTGCCATTTCACCAACTCCTTTTATTGATTAATTTCTAAAATAACCGGCAAGACCATCGGTCTTTTTGCGGTCTGTTTGAATAAATACTTAGAAATTTTATCACGAATCTCATTTCGTGTTTGCATATTTTCATACGTTTTATTCTTTACAGCTTCCTGAATGGTCTCTTCCATGATCTTTGCGACATCAGTCGTGATGTACTCAGCATCTTTGACATAGATCAAGCCGCGCGTTTGCACATCAGGACCATTGATGATCTTTTTGGTCTTGGCATCTAGACCGATGGCCAAAATCATCACACCGTCTGTCGATAAAATCTCGCGATCTTTCAAAACGACACCGGCCATATCCCAATTTTCTTTTCCATCGATCATCACATCATGTAATTCTAATTCCATAGAACAAGAACGCAATTTCTGATTTTCGAATGTCGCAACTTGGCCATTATCCAACAAAATGATCTGAGAAGGACTATAGCCCATTTCCATCGCAATTTGCGAATTCATATAGAGATGACGATATTCTCCTTTGACCGGGATATAATACTTAGGCTTAGTCAAAAAGATCATCATCTTTAAATCTTCTTTCGATGGATGCATGCTTAGAACATTCTTATCCAAAACAATGATCTGGCCTTCTTCTTTATAGATGTCGTTTTCCATGGATTTAAAGACTTTTTCAACCCCTGGGATCACTGGTGAAGCGATCACGACCACATCATTTTGATCAAAGTCAATATCTTCCACTTCATCATTGGCAATGTTCGATAACGTCTTAAACAAAGATTTTCCCTGCCCGCTGATGATCACGACCACATCGGTTTTCTGTGTTTTGATCATGGAAGGATCCAAGATCAGCTCATGCGGAATAGAGAATCCCATCTCTTCCAGGTGTCCGATCAGTTCTCGCAGTTCCTTTGTATAAAAAATCATGGGACGTCGATACCGAATGCAGGCGTCGATGATCTCCTGGATCCGGTAAACACTTTGTGTATACACGCTGATAAATACGCGATTGTGCTCATTTTGTTCCAAGACGCGGGCAAACCGATCTTCCACACGATGATTGGGCGAAGTATGTCCGGTTCTTTCTGCTCCTTTACTTTCTTGTAAAAGAACGAGCACTCCTTCGTTCCCCAGTTTTGTACAAGTGGTAAAATCACCGCGGTAGCTGTCATGAAGATCATCATAATCTTCAATAAACTCACCGGAATAGACAATATACCCTTGCATCGAAGAGATCGCCACACCAAAGGTTCCTGGATAAGCGTGTGTCACTGGGAAGAAAACGACCTTGTGATTCCCGATTTTACGACTGTCATGTCTTTTGATCGTATAAACTTTCGCACCCGTAATTCTTTCTTTGCGGAAAGCTTTATGGATGGCTTTGCTGGCAAGGGGTGAAGTGTAAATATTCGCTTTGATATTTTTCATCAAATAAGGCAGAGCTCCCATCACATCATCATGACCATGTGTGATAAAGATCCCGGCAATGCGATCTTTATTCTCAATTAAATAAGAAAAGTCTTGAACAATGAATTCAATTCCTAAGGACTCTTTCTCGTCCGGGAATTTGATCCCCGCTTCAATGATGTAAATGTCTTGGTCCACTTCAACGACCAACATGTTTTTTCCGTCTTCGTCCAATCCGCCTAACGCAAAGATCCGAATTGTTTCTTTGAGGTTTTGTTTTTTGTTGTTTGTTTTCATATTTCCTCGTTTCTTAGACTATTATATCATATGGCTTCCCCATCGAGAGAGAATGTTTTTCCCTTTGTGATACGAACTTGCACGAAAGTTCCCGGCTCAATATTGTGACCCGTAAAATTGACTAGTTTATTTGTATCCGTATAACCGGAATAAACGTGTTTATCCTTTTTACTGAACCCATCTACCAGCACGGTTACGATTCTTCCTTCATAGGCTTTATTTTTTTCAAGCGCATACTGATTCCATATTTTATTTAAACGTGCCAGACGTTTTGACTTTGTATCCATATCGATAGGGTCTTCCATTTTGCTGGCAGGGGTTCCAGGACGAGCCGAAAAGATAAATGTATAACAGTTATCAAATTGACACTCTTCAACTAAAGAGATCGTATTTTCAAACTGCTCATCACTTTCATCCGGAAAGCCTACGATGATATCAGTACTGATGGCAACATTAGGAATGCGTTCTTTGATCTTATAAAAGAGTTCCAGATAAGATTCTCTTGTATAGCGTCTTCCCATTCTTCGCAAGATCTCAGAGTCGCCAGACTGCAATGGCAAATGCACAAACGGCATTACATTATCATATTGCGCAATCACATCAATCATATCATCTGTAAAATCCCATGGATGGGATGTTGTAAAACGAATTCGAGGGATCTCGGTTTTTGCACAAGCTTCTAACAAATCCGCAAAATTTAAATGTGGATCAATATCCTTTCCATAGGCATTTACGTTCTGTCCCAGTAAAGTGATCTCCTTGTATCCTTGTTCTTTAAGTTCCTGGACTTCATCAAGGATCTCCTGCATTTGACGAGAACGTTGTTTGCCACGTGTATAAGGGACGATGCAATAGGTACAGAACTTATCACAGCCGTACATGATATTGACCCAAGCTTTTGTTTTTCCAAAGCGATGAACCGGTAAATTCTCATAAACTTCTCCTTCTTTGGAGTAGATTTTCACGACGCGTTTACCTTCGTGCATGACTTCATACAACATTGTAGGAAGATCTTGAATGTTATGGGTCCCAAAGATCAGACGCACTTGAGGATATTTGGATAAAAGATTCTCCACAAATCCCTCTTCCTGGGACATGCAGCCGCAAACACCAATCACTAGATCTTCATTTTCTCGATATAATCGTTTAAAATTTCCAATCTCTCCTAGAACTTTCTCCGTTGCATTCTGACGAATTGCACAAGTGTTGATCAAAATTACATCAACATGTTCAGGAGACTCGCTTTTTGTAAATCCGAGGGCATCTAAAATCCCTGCCATCGTCTCGCTGTCTCGTTCATTGGCTTGACAGCCATATGTAGAAATATAATACGTTTTATTTTGACCCATCCATTTTGCTTCTTCCGGGATCACAAAATGATCGATCCTTGGTACGGGACTATTTGTTCGTTTTCTCGCTTCATTCAAATCAGGCAAGATCCAATCCGGTCTTAGTTTCATGATAACCTCCTATGATATTGAAAGTATTCCATCTTATTCAAAAAAAAAGCCAAGCACTCGGCCTGGCCTTACCTATCGATAATTACTGAGAAATAGCTCCTACTGGGCAAGTTCCTACGCAAGAACCGCAGTCGATGCAAGTTCCTTCGTCACAAGTAGACTTTCCTTCATCATCCATAGAAAGTGCCCCAACAGGACATCCACCAACGCAAGCAGCGCATCCGATGCAAGCATCTTTATCAATAGTTACAGCCATATTTATGCTCCTCCTTATTTAACTTTATTTATAGTATAGACGTTAAATTTAGGGGATTCAAGCCAAAGTAGTAAGTGAACACTTACTGTAAATAAAATGGAAGACGGACGTTAATAACGTCCGTCGATCTTTGTCTTATTTTGCCAGCTCTTGAGCTCGGACTTCGCGAATCACATTGACTTTGATCTGACCTGGATAAGTCAATTCTTCTTCAATTTGTTCACGAATCTGACGTGCCAATTTCACACAAGTTTGGTCATTGACGGATTCTGGATTGACCATGACACGAATCTCGCGGCCTGCCTGGATCGCATAGGCACTTTGTACCCCTTCATAAGATGTTGCGATCTTTTCAAGGTTTTCCAGACGATCAATATATGCTTGTGCACTTTCTTTTCTGGCACCTGGTCTGGCAGCGCTGATCGTATCGGCTGCAATAACCAAATGACTCGTTAAGAACTTAGGTTCTGCATCCCCATGATGAGAAAGGATGGCATTAAGGACGATCTCTTTTTCACCGTGTTTTTTACAGAACTTGTATCCCAGTTCAACATGGGATCCGTCTTGCTGTTCGATATTCAGGGCTTTCCCGATATCGTGTAAAAGTCCGGCACGTTTTGCCATCTGTTGATTCAGACCTAGCTCAGCAGCCATGGCACCCGCTAAATAAGCAACTTCCATAGAATGCTGCAAAGCATTTTGTCCATAAGAATAGCGATATTTCAATGTACCGATCAATTTAACGATTTCACGATCGATCTTGCCAATTCCTAATTTAAAGATGGCATCTTCCCCAGCTTTAACAATTTCCTGGTTGATCTCTGTCTGATATTTCTTAACAACTTCTTCGATACGGCCAGGTTGGATCCTTCCGTCACGAATCAAGTGTTCGAGAGCTAAACGAGCTACTTCTCGACGAATCGGATTAAAGCAAGTAATCGTGATCAAATCTGGTGTATCATCGATATTCAACTCCACACCAGTAGCTTGTTCAAAAGAACGTATGTTTCGACCTTCACGACCGATAATGCGTCCTTTCATCTCTTCTCCAGGAATGCTGACAACACTCACAGTGCGTTCCTGTGTTTCCTGTTGCGACATTCTTTCAATCGCTAAAGCAATGATATTCTGGGCTTTTTCTTTAGCAGTAGCTTTAGCTTCTTCTTCTTTGTCCTTGATATATGCGATTGTCTCATGCTCCATCTTCTTTTCTACAACGGAGAACAATTCTGACTTCGCATCCTGCTGCGACATCTTCGCAACACCTTCCAGAATAACGATCTGTTGATCAATTTGATCCTGAAGTTTTTTCTCTTTAGTCTCTAAGGATGATAGTTTATCAGTAACTTTTTGCATTTTTTCGGTAATCTGACGCTCTTTTTGATTTAAAGCTTCATCACGAAAATTCAAATTATCTTCTCGACGAAGTAATTTGTTCTCAAGATTTTGGATTTCTTGACGTCTTTCCTTGATGTCTTTTTCGGCTTCGATCTTTAAATCATGAGCCTGTGTCTTACCGTCTAAAACCGCCTGTTTCAATTTTGCTTGCGCTTCTGATTCGGCGTCTTTTAAAATTCTTTCTGCTTCTTGCTGATTTTTATTGAATCCGGCTTTGTTGTAAACGACCATACCGCCGCCACCAATAGCCAGTCCTATGATCCCTGAGATAAGAGCAGTAATTGGATCCATACTCATACCTCCTAATCTTAGTTTTTTCAAACAAAAACTATTAGTATTATACATGATAGATTTCTTAAAGTCTATTGTTAAATAGAGTT
>NZ_CALVBG010000004.1 GCF_944325745.1 uncultured Faecalicoccus sp.
TCTAAGAAGGGATGGACTCCTGTTAAGTGTATCGGATTGTTCCTTGTTATCGGTATCGTTGGTGGTATCTTCGGTATCTGGGCAGGAACATATACACCACTAGTACCAGTTCCTTGGAACGTAGTTGCTTAATTGAAAGCAAATTCTCTCTAATTTCCACAAAAAGAGGGCTTCGTATTCGAAGCTCTTTTTTTCTTGTTCAAATAAAAAATGGCAAGCGTTTCTGCTTACCATTCAACGATATCTTCATTACTATCTGATTTGTTTTGAGTATTTTCCTGTTTTAAGAGAATGTATTCTTTAAAAGGTGTAATGATTCCCGAATCAATCTTTTTATGACTACCTTCCAAGATTTGTAATTGATCTTGGAATATCGAAGACTGTGTTAATTTTTCTCCCACCTTGCCGGCTTTAAAAGGAGATGGTTCCTTGTCCATTTGCATGAACAGGGTCTTTAATTCCATATATTTTGCTTGATGATCAGTTCCTGTGCTTTCATATACTTCGTCAAGAATGGCCTGACAAAACATCTTGACAACACGCATATCAACATTGCTTTTAAAGATCAAGAAAGGAATCTTGTCATTGGTTACTTTTAATGGCTGAGACGTGATGAATTTATGGATCAACGCATCATAACATTCATCAACCATCGCATCCATATATAAGTTATAGTCTGCATCGGTTTTAGCCCTTTCCTCGTCTTTGATCATCTCAAAGTAGAGCGTCGGATTGATACTGCAATGTTTAAAAAAGGTCCCTTTAGTTTTTGTGGCATAGAGTACGGGATATTGTTTTTGACTCATAGAAATCCTCCCAAATGTATTCCTATTCTACTATGATTTTTAATATTTGAAAAGTTTAGAGAGGATCTCTAAAAATGTGTTTTCGATGATATTCCATATACAATTGACGACTCTTTGTCATCAATTTAGGATCCAGATCATGGAGGGTAAAATGCTCCGGATGTTTTAAATCTCTGGACATGATGAGTTTTCCGTTGGGGCCAAACGTAATATAGCCCTGGTCAAATAAGAAATCGTGATTTCTGCATAGAAGCAATCCGTTGTTGTGGTCTGCGGCCTCAAAGATATGCGCACAGTCTCGGAAAGGCTTGATATGACTCGCAATCAACATATGCGGCATATGGATCCCGCAGATCGGGCAGGTTCGATCAAATTCATGCATTAGCGTATCTTTGAAAAAAACTTGCAGATCTTTGGAAATATCACGGTTTGTCGGGATCCCTCGCTTTGGCATGATCTTTAAGAGAAAATCTTTGCATTCTAAATTGACCATTTCCCGATCTTGATTCTTATAAGGAATCGAAGAATCTTTGTGAATAATGGAATCCGTATATAGAATGGATAATGTATCACTGATGATCTTATGGGGATCTTCTTTTTTGATGCGATCGATATACGAATAAATTTTTTTATCTTTGATCTTGATATCACATTCGGCCAATAACTCTTTTTCAAATTTAAACATTTCCCAAAATGCCAGGATCTCGGGAATACTATTATGTTTTGCCCGGGCAAAGATCACAGCACAAGGGAAGAGATCCACTTCATCGCCGATCCATTCTAAGGCATGATGCCTTTGCAAGGTGTTGAGTGTCGATTCAATATATCGTTTAGAAAATTGTGTTTCTTTTTGTACATCTAAGATCAGCTCATGGCGGGTTGGATTTTCTAAGCTGCTTCCATTGATCGCCAGGATCAACTTTTTTAAAGTGTTTTTATTCATAATTCCAGTTTACCATAGTTTATAGAAAAAATAATGGATGACTTGGATCGTTACTTGTCTTTTTCGGTCGTCTGATTGACAAGTATACTTGGCAATGCAATAATAGAATTGACAAGAAAACTTGGTAAAGGAGGCGTTGTCATGAACAAAGATGAGATTCTGCGAAGAAGTCGCAATGAGAATATAGATGGTGATGAAAGAGAAGTGCTGCTGACAAAATCCGCTGCAAACAACGGATTTAAGGCCATCGCCATTTTGTCGGGAAGCTTAATGGCTTTGGGTTGTATCGGTTTAGCTTCGGGAGATGTAACAATTCTTGGGATCCAAATGCCTTTTGACATATTGATGTCATTGATCTGGTTTATAGGTATGGGTGTCGAATGTTATTCAAAATATCAAATTCGTAAAAAGAAAAAATATTTGGTCTATCTATTCGCGTGTTTTATCCTATGCGCTGGAATTGTGATCAAATCTCTTTGGAGGTATTTTTTATGAATCGAGAAGATGTTTTATCAAAAAGCCGTTATGAAAATAAAAAGGGAGACGAAAGAGAACGTTTATTAAAATACCAATCTTATTCGATCAGTTTTGCGATCCTTGCGGCGAGTTTGATGATTGTTTCTTTTCTTTCTTATCTTAACGTGATTCATGGGAAAATCCGGATGGGAGAAATCACTTTTTCTCTATACGAATTAACATTGTTTCTGCTTTTTGAATTTGGGATCATATTTGGTCTTTCACGATTTGTTTTATTAAAAAAGAAAGTTTCTTTAATTTGGATCCTGATCAGTTTTGCGGGGTTTCTTATGTTATTTTTAGGAATCTATGGAGTCGGGCATGCAGGATGAGTTGATTTTAAAGAACCGGTTAAAAGAGGTACGTCAAGAAAAAGGACTTTCTCAGGCTGCTTTGGCAGAACTGGTAGGGGTATCTCGCAATACCATCAGCTCGATTGAGACGGGACAGTTTAATCCGACCGCAAAATTGGCGTTGATCTTGTGTATTGCCTTGGATCAGAAATTTGAAGAATTATTTTATTTTGAAGAGGAATAAAAAAGCCGATCGGTTGGGATCGGCTTTTGTCTATTATTCGTTGACCAGTTTTTCTTGGTGGCTGGCGAATGTATATTCTTCGATCGTATAAGCAACGCGGGCTTTGATCAAAGCTTCAGGTGTATTTTCCAGTTTTCCTTCTCGAACTGCCGTATATTGGATCGGCATGTATTGCGACAACAATGGGAGAGAAACCGGATGTTCTTTTAAATTGCTCAATAATGTATCCAAAGCTTTTTGAACTTTTGGATTTGGCATATAGTAACGAGAACGGTCGGAGAAAGAGTATTGACGTTTGAAGGCAATTTCTTTTTCCGTTCCATGATAATAAGGAGCCCATTTTCCTGGATTCTCTAACATCACTTCATCCAATACTTCTTTAAAATGACTCGTTTCAAAGCCATAAACTTTTGCCAATTCCTCTTCGATCATACACAAAGAGAAAATTCCTTCGCGAGCGGCATAAGTCAGACCCGGGCCCACTTTCAAGATGCCGACACCATCTTCGATCAGTTCTTTTAATTTATATTTTGTTTGATAGTCTGTAGAGTGGCCTTCAAATACCAGATTGTCATAATCTTTGATGGATGCCATCAGTTCTTTAGCACGATCACGGTCATATTCTTCACATCCGGCATCTTTTTCTTCTACACCCGGTTGAACGACGGCTGCCATAACATATTGCCAGGCATCTTGGATTCCCATCTCTTCAAAAGCTTTTTCAAAAGTAGATACGGTGGATTTGAAATCTTCTGGTCGAGTGACCTGCATGCCGGCATCTTCACTGACAGCACCGCCTGGGATGGGAACTTCGCTGCCGACGATATAAACAGGATGGATCGCATCTGGTTTTTCTTCTAACAGTTCCTGATAAGCTTCTTCACAAACTTTTGCCAATGTTGCACCACGGCGTGCAATCGTCTCATCGCTTAAACGTGTATTTGGATCATCGTCGGCGACTTTCATACTGGTATCGATATGGATCTTGGTGAAACCAGCACGGACATAATCATGAACCAAAGTCTTTGCATATTCCATGGCTTCCGCTTCTGGCTTGTTGGAAACTGTCAAAGGTCCAAGATGATCCCCGCCTAAGAAGATGCGGTCTTCCGGGAGTCCTGCTTTTTTAGCTTCGTTCAAGCAATAAGCATAGAAATCCTTCGGTGTCATTCCGGAATATCCGCCGTTTTGATCAACCTGATTGGCAGTGGATTCAATCAATACACATGAGTTTTGTTTTACAGCCGTTTCCACAGCGGCCTCAATGACAAAAGCGTTACTGGAGCAGCAAGAGTAGATCCCTACAGCTTCGCCTTGTTTTTGTCGTTTTATGATGTTTAATAATGGGTTTTGTTTTGGCATAACCTTTCCTCCTAAGACATCTTTATTATACTATTTCTGTTTGTACAAGTTTAATTTTTTCGTAAAATTTGCAAATAAAAAGTATAAAAGTGTAAACTCGTTAAAAAAGATAAAACGTTTACAAAAAATGGACTTCGAAACTATTTTCTGTATGGTATAATTTGAATAAATGACGGAGGTATTACTATGAAGGTAATTGTATGTGAAAACTATGATGAAATGTCAGCGAAGGCATTTGAAGTCATGAAAGAAGTTGTCGCAAAAGACAACGTTGTCCTGGGGTTGGCTACCGGAAGTTCGCCAGTTGGACTTTACCAGTGCATGATCAAAGATCATGAAGAAAATGGAACAAGCTACAAAAATATCCGTACGTATAACTTGGATGAATATGTAGGAATCGATCGTGACAATGCACAGTCTTATTACACATTCATGAAAGAAAATCTGTTTGATCATATCGACATCGATCCTGAAAACACACATGTTCCTTACGGAAACTGCAAAGAAGACTGCGAAGCTTATGAAGCGCAGCTGGATAAAGTTTCTATTGATTTGCAGCTGTTGGGAATCGGACGCAACGGACACATCGGATTCAACGAACCAGGTACATCTTTTGATGAATTGACTCACATCGTGTATTTGACTCCAAGCACGATCGAAGCCAACGCACGTTTCTTTGACAATGATATGAACAAAGTTCCTAAACAAGCCATCTCTATGGGAATCGGAACGATCATGAAATCGAAAAAGATCTTGTTGGTTGCATCTGGAAAAGATAAAGCAGAAGCAGTGAAAGCGATGGTGGAAGGACCTGTGACAACAGATATGCCGGCATCTGCGTTGCAAAACCACCCAGATGTGACGGTCGTGGTCGATAAAGAAGCTGCTAGTTTATTAACGAAGTAATCGAAGCCAGGGAGTTTTTGAAGCTCCCTTTTTTTATTGCGAAAAAGAGTCAAGATAGTTTATGATGAGGATATGAAAAAATGGATCTATCGGATTTTGATGATCGTCTGTCTCGTTGTGTTTGGCTTTAGCGCCTATCAGCTATGGACAATCTATTCCACGCAGAATACCGTCAAAGAAGAGACGGAAGAATTGGAAAAACTAGTCGTTTCCGATCAGGGATTTGAACCCGATTGGCAAGCCTTGCAGGCCCAGAATCCGGATATCATTGCCTGGATCGTCGTGCCGGGCTGCGAGATTTCTTATCCTGTTGTTCAAGGAGAGGATAATTCATACTATTTGGATCATACAGTCAATCAAGAATATAACCGGTTGGGATCGATCTTTTTGGATGCGAATGCTCCTTCTGATTTGAGTCAGGATAATTCGATCATCTATGGTCATTCGGTTGATATCGGAGGCATGTTTACCAATCTTTCTTATTTTGAGGATGCCGATTTTTTTACAGCCCATCCGACTTTTTATCTGCTGACCCCTGCGGCCAACTATGAATGTTCCATTGTCTTCTTTGCGAAAGATGTGGATGGGTCGGTCTACTATACGACTTCGTTTGGAGACTATCGGGAAGAAAGACTTTCGGAAATGAAAGAGAAATCTCTTTATCAAAATGCGGTGGATACATCCGAAGGGAATTTTGTGACATTGTCGACGTGTGATCTGGATTATGGTTTTGACAGCAATCAGCGTCTGATTCTGATGGGAAAGCTAAAAAAGACAGAAGAACCTATCAAAGTAGACTAAAAATCTTTGAATCTAGTATTTTTGTGATATACTTATTCAGATATGAAAATAGCATGTGTAACGGGAGGTACGGGAGGACATATCTATCCGGCATTGGCCTTGATGGAGCTGTTCAAAGAAAAGGACCCGTCCTGTGAAATTTTATTTATTGGAAACGATGATCGGATGGAAGCACAATTGATCCCCGAAAAGGGATATCCATTCGCATCGCTTCATACATCGGGTTTGGTTGGATCGCCTATTCGCAAGATGAAGGCGGTCGGTCAGCTCTTTTTTGCGTATCAAAAAAGTAAAAAGATCTTAAAGTCCTTTCAACCTGATCTTGTGATCGGTTTTGGAGGTTATGTTTCTGCACCTGTCATTTTGGCAGGGCATGCGTTGGGAATCTGTACCGTGATCCACGAACAAAATTCAATCGTTGGGAAATCCAACAAGCTGGTCATGAAGAAGGTGGACCGCATCATTACGTGTTATGAAAAGTGTGCGGATGTTTTTCCAAAAGAAAAAACGGTCTTGTTGGGGAATCCGCGGGCGACGATTGCCAAAGAGGCAAAGTTGGATCGGGCATACTACGATACCCTTGGATTGGACCCGACGAAAAAAACGATCTTGATCATGATGGGCTCTTTAGGTTCCAGCAGTGTGAATCAGCTGATGAAGGATGCTTTGAAAGGGGTCACGGAAGATCTCCAGTTTCTTTATGTGTGCGGAAAAGATAATTTAAAAGATGTTGCGTTATTTGACGGCATGGATCATGTTCATGTCGTAGGGTATGTGGATACATTAAAGATCTACGAAAAGATCGACGGGATGATCTGTCGGGCCGGGGCCACGACCTTGGCCGAAGTCACTGCTTTAGGGCTTCCTTCCATCTTGATCCCCAGTCCTTATGTAGCCAACAATCATCAGTTTTACAATGCCAGTGTATTAGTGGATCAAGGGGCGGCTTTGATGATCGAAGAAAAGGATCTCAATGCCGATTCTTTACACGAGGCGATCGTTGAGCTCTTTTTGGATGAACAGAAAATGGCGCAAGTCTGTGAGAATGCGTTACAGTTGGGAAAACCGAATGCAGCTTATGACATTATTGAGGAATGTCAACGATGTATCCAGCGCAAGAGGGGGAAATAAGATGACGATAAAAGAAAGATTGGAAGTTTACGGCACGATCTTGTGCGAAGAACCGATGAAGAAACATACGACCTACCGCATTGGCGGACCGGTCGATTATTATATATATCCCAAAAATGAAGTGGCTCTGATGCGGATCTTACAGATCTTAAAAGAAGAAAACCTTCCCTATTATATTTTAGGAAGAGGATCGAATATCTTATGTAGCGATGCTCCTTTTCATGGCGCCATCATCAACTTGGATCGAACATTAAATGATTTTTTCTTTGAGGATGACTTGTTGATTGCCCAGGCTGGATGTTCTTTGATCAATTTATCCGTTGAGGCCATGAAACACTCTTTAAGCGGTTTGGAGTTTGCTTCCGGGATCCCAGGATCGATTGGAGGCGCTCTGTATATGAATGCGGGGGCTTATAAATCGGACATGACCTCGATCTTGAAAGGGGTATTAGTACTGCATGATCAAAAGATCGAATGGATGGATCCTCAAGATCTGGACTACAGCTATCGTCATTCTTTGTTTCAGAAAAACAAAGATTGGATCATTTTAGGGGGCTGTTTTCAGCTCCAGCCAGCGAGCCAAAAAGAAATCCGAGAACTGATGGATTCTCGGCGGACAAGACGAATGGAGTCGCAGCCGTTGGAAATGCCTTGCGCGGGAAGCGTATTCCGTAATCCGGCATCGATCCCGGCTTGGAAATTAGTCGAACAGCTGGGACTTCGCGGGCATCAGATCGGCGGGGCGCAAGTGTCTTTGAAACATGCCAACTTTATTGTGAACGTTGATCAGAAAGCGACATGTCAGGATGTTTTGGATTTGATCCAATTGATCCAAACGCGGGCGAAACAAGAACATGATATCGATCTGATCACAGAAGTGGAGCGTCTGATTTGGTAGATCGATTAAAAAAACTAGATTTTCGTTTTAGTATCCGAACGACTTCCATCCTTTGCGTTCTTGTTTTTTGCATGTCTAGTTTTTTCGTGTATTTCTTTTCTGAAGATTCCAAGATCAAAGCTTTGGTCTGCACGGGCAATACTTTTTATTCGGATTCAGAGCTTTATCAAACCGCAAAAATTTCGACCCAGACAAGACCTTTGTTGACGCCAAAATTTATTTTGGAAGATCGTTTAGAAAGTCTTCCTTTGGTTCAAAGTGCTTCGGTCTATCAGGAAGGCAAGATCTTGAAGATCGAGATCACTGAACAAACGGTGATCGGCTATTATGTCTCTGACAATAAGAATTACGCCCTGCCATTAAAAGGGGATCCGATCGAAATTAGCGAAGATCACTTAGAAGACATTGTGCATTTTCCGTTGATTGCCGGTTTCTCCAAAAAACAAAGAACAAATCTTCAAAAACAATTTCAGGAACATCAAGATGTTTTAGGCAAAGAGATCATTGAGAAAATTGCTGAGATCGTTCCGTATGAATCCAGCTATGATGAAAACATGCTTCAGATCACGATGCAGGATGGAAACAAGGTATATACTTCGATGAATTCTTTGTATATGCTTTCAAACTACACCAGCTTATTGTCCTCTTTACAAGGAAAGAGCGCTTGTCTTTTCTTGGATTCGGAAAATTCGGCGATCGAAAAAGTAAATTGTGATTCTTTTGATCTTTCGAAAAAGGAAGAGAAAAAAGAAGAAGAGAAAAAGGAAAAAGAACAACAAGAAGAAAAAGAAAAAACGGAAGCAGCGCCGGAAGAGGAAGAAACAGCTGAAGATCCAGAAAAAGAAGAGAATGTATCCGAAGAAGATGCATCTTCTGAAGATGAACAACAGCCAGAAGAGGATTATTATTCTTCTACGGCGGACTGGGTCGTTGATGAAAATGCATTTGGAATGGAATATAGTGCAGCTCTCGATCTTTATTATGATTCGGGAACTTCCACTTATTATCGCTGGAATGAGACGACCTTATCGTTTGATGTGGTAAATTAACAGGGAATAGAGTATAATTATTTGTACGAACAGGAGGTATTTTTATGCCTATTAATAAGTCAACAGAATACGGACAAATTTCCATTTCTTTGGATGCGATCGCATCTTTAGCAGGGGGTGCCATCACCGAAAGTTACGGTGTGATTGGAATGACGAGTCAGAAGACGATTCGTGACGGATGGGCCGAACTCTTAAAGAAGGAAAACTATGCTCGCGGCGTTGTTGTAAGCCAAAAAGAAGAAGGATTGGTACTGGATCTTTATATCATCGCTTTACAGGGAATTCGTTTAAGTGAAGTGGTAACAGAGGCCCAGAAACGAGTAAAATACGTCCTGGAAAAAACATTGGAAGTGAAATGCCTCGAAGTGAATATCTATGTTCAAGGCGTGCGTTTAGAGAAGTAGGTGTAACGATGGAAAGTATCAACAGTGGATTGCTGAAGGATATGCTGAAGTCAGGAATGAATAACCTGGCCAATCATTCAGCGGAAATCGATGCGTTAAATGTGTTCCCAGTACCAGATGGAGATACGGGAACGAATATGAATCTGACTTTCTCAAATGGAGTCAAAGATGCCTTAAAAGAAGATGCTTCTACGGTAGGGAAGATCTGCAAAACATTGTCTCGCGGTTTGTTGATGGGGGCTCGCGGAAACTCCGGGGTCATCACATCACAGATCTTTAGAGGATTTTACCAGGCCGTCGAAGATCTGGAAGAGATCGATGCGATGCAGCTGGCCAATGCCTTGGTCAATGGATCCCGTGTGGCTTATCGCGCCGTTATGCGTCCGGTAGAAGGAACGATCTTGACCGTTGTCCGCGAAGCGGCTGACTATACTTATGCATACACTGTGACCGAAGAGATCGAAGATTGTGTAGCGGTCATGCAGAAGATGGTTGACGAAGCCAACGAATCGTTATTGAGAACACCGGAGCTGCTGCCTGTTTTAGAGGAAGTCGGCGTGGTCGATAGTGGTGGAAAAGGTCTCTGCGTGATCCTTGAAGGGTTCTTGTCGGCTTTAAAGGGCGAAGTCATTGAACTGAGCGAGAGCACATCGAATGTAGATGCTTCTCAAACGCGCGTGGAAGGACAGGAAGAAGAATACGGATTCTGTACGGAATTTATCTTGCGTTTGAATGAAAACGGAATGCGGCATTTCTCAGAAGAACAATTTAGAGAAGAACTGGCAACGATTGGAAATTCGATCGTTTGTGTCCAAGATGAAGATCTGGTAAAAGTACACGTTCATACTTTAGAACCTAAGACAGCAATCAAAATGGGAAAAAGACAAGGCCGTTTTGTGAAGTTAAAAGTGGAAAACATGCAGGAACAGCATGACAATATCTTGGAAAAAGAAGAAAGCCAGGAAGAATCAGTTCCGCAAGAACACAAAAAATATGCGATCATCACAGTGGCTCCCGGAGCTGGCGTAGATGCGATGTTCAAAGAACTGCGTGCCGATATCGTGATTGGCGGCGGCCAGACGATGAATCCAAGTACGGAAGACTTTGTCGGTGCCATCTCAAAACTCAATGCCGATCATATTTTGATCCTGCCGAATAACTCCAACATTGTGCTGGCGGCACAACAGGCACAACAAGTTTGCGAAGATCAAGATATCCATGTATTGCCAACGAAAACGATCCCGCAAGGACTCAGCGCTTGCGTGATGTTCAATCCGGAAGTCGAATTAGAAGAAAATCTGGAAGAGATGCAGGAAGCGATCAATCATGTTAAATCCGGAGAAGTCACTTATGCGATCAAGGATACGACTTATGAAGGATTGGAAATCAAAAAAGATGAATACATGGGAATCTTTGGAAAAGACATCGTTGTTTCTTGTCCGGATTGCTTAGAAGCGACGAAACGTTTAGTGGATCAGATGTTAGATGAGGATAGTGAACTTGTCACTTTGATCTATGGACAAGATTCCAATGAAGAACAGGCACAGGTAATTGCCGATTATATTGAAGAAATCAGCGAAGCGGAAGTGGAAATCTATGCCGGAAAACAGCCTGTTTACTCATTTATTCTGGGAGTTGAATAAAATTAGTGCCTGAGAGATCGGGCACTTTCTATGTTTTTAGGAGTTTTATAGTTTTATGATTTATTTGACAAGTGATACGCATCGTGAGATCGATATTCATAAGATCAACCCGGATGAATTTAAAGCGGGGTTACAAATGAATCGCGATGATTATTTGATCATCTGTGGGGATTTCGGATGCATTTGGGATGGCGCCAGCGGGGATCGTTTCTGGCTTAATTGGTTGGAAACGCTTCCTTGGACGACGTTATTCATTGACGGCAATCATGAAAATTTTGATGTCTTGAAGTCGTATCCCGAAGAAGAATGGAATGGCGGGAAAGTGCACCGGATCCGAGAAAATATCTATCATCTTCAGCGCGGAGAGATCTTCCAGCTGCAGGGGAAAACATTTTTCGCCTTTGGCGGAGGATATTCTCATGACCGGATCTACCGCACAGAACATGAAAACTGGTGGACAGATGAGATCTGCAACCAAAAAGAATGTCAAAACGCATTCAATAATTTAGAACGCGTTGACTGGAAGGTGGATTATGTTCTCAGTCATGATGTATTCGCCTCACATCCTTTTTCCCAAAGATATCCTGTCTCTTTGGAAGGATATCCGGAGGATGCGGTGGAACTGCATGGCTTCTTAGATGAGATCGAGAAAAAATTAGAGTACCAGATTTGGTTTCACGGACATTATCATGAGGACCATGTAGTCTGGACCCCTGACCAAAGACCGGTTGTCAGTTTATTTGACCGAGTCGTGGAATTAGACCAAATCAAAACGGACCTTCAATAAAGAAGATCCGTTTTTTTATAGGATATCGTCGAGATTGTCTTCGATCGTTTTTCGCAATGTATCAAAAGAATTGTTGAAACGCTGCTGGTCGTTTTCATTGAGCGGTAATTTTACGATCTGTTCCACTCCGTTGGATCCTACGACGCTTGGAGTTCCAATGAAATAGCCTTCACGGCCATATTCTCCATTTTGATAGCTGGATACCGGAAGAATGGCTCTTTCATTGTTTAAGATACAGGAAACGATTCGTTTTAGCGCAAGACCGATTCCATAATAAGTGGCTCGTTTGAGATCGATGATCTTATAGGCTTTATCACGAACATCGATATAAATGTTTTGGAGCTCGCTGAGATCAATATCATTTTCATCCAGATACTCTAATAAGTTCTTGGCTCCAATGTAAGAATGGATCCATGGGACGAAGCTGGAATCTCCGTGTTCTCCCATGATATACGCGTGGATGTTGGAATCCGCAAATCCCAAACGTTCGCTCAAAGCGTGACGTAAACGGGCGGTGTCCAGTACTGTTCCCGAACCGATCACATGATTCTTTGGAAGACCACTTGTTTTCCAGGCGACATAGGTCATGATATCGACGGGATTATTGGCAACGACCAAGAGACCGTTAAAATGATTTTTCTTTAATTCTTCACAGACGCCTTTTGTAATGTTGGCATTGATCTTAACCAGATCCAGACGCGATTGTCCTGGTTTCTGGGCCGCTCCTGCAGTCAAGACAACAATGTTGGTGTCTGCCGCATCCGCATAGGAACCCGCTGTGATCTTCATTTTTGTGTTTGCGTAAAGAAGACCATCGCTTAAGTCCATCTGTTCGCCTTTGGCTTTATCGGCATTCACATCAACCAAGACAAGTTCGTCGATTCCTTTTTCCGATAAAAGAGAATAGGCAAAACTCATGCCGACAAAACCGGTACCCACCAACATGATTTTTCTTTTTTGGATTTTTTCCTGATTCATTATTTGAGTACCTCCTATAATTACTTCTATCCCCATTATAGTGCATTTATATGGGCAAAACAAACCAGATGCACAAAAAAAAGAGATCCGAAGATCTCTTAAGCAGACTGTTGTCCCAGGGTGATCGTAACGGTCTTGGTTTGACCGTCCCGTTCAATGACCATTTCGACTTGATCGCCGATTTTGTGTTCTCTTAAAATAGCTTTGACTTCTGCGGAAGTGCTGACTTCTTCACCGCCAAAGGAAAGAATGCGATCGCCTTTTTGAAGTCCGGCTTTATCGCCGGCTCCTCCTTGAACGACCTGGACAATATAGACACCATCTTGCATCTCGCTATTGCCGAAGCTTTGACTGGAAGAGTAATCGTATAAAGAGACATTCAATGCCGGGCGGCTGGTTACCGAACCGTTTTCAATCAGCTCGTTGATGATATCCAAAGCACCGTTGATCGGAATCGCAAAGCCGAGACCTTCAATTCCTGTTTGACTTTCTTTGGCGTTGACGATACCAATCAGATTGCCGTTGGCATCAAAGAGTCCTCCGCCGGAATTTCCCGGGTTGATAGCGGCATCGGTCTGTAATAATGTCATGGTTTCGTTTTCGACCGTGATCTCACGATCCAAAGCCGAGATGATTCCGGTTGTTACAGTGCCACCCAGTTCGCCTAGAGGATTTCCGATCGCAATGGCGGCATCACCCACTTGAAGACTGTCGCTGTCGCCGATCGTTGCCGGAACAAGATCTTTGGCATCGATCTTGATCACAGCCAGATCTGTTTGACTGTCTGTGCCAATCAGTTGAGCGTTATATTGATCGCCGCTTGCCAGAGTCACAGTAATGGAAGTAGCGCCTTCAATGACGTGGTTGTTGGTGATGATATATCCATCTTCGCTGAAGATGACCCCGCTGCCGGCTCCTTGTTGGATGTATTGACCGAAGATGCTGTTTCCGCTGGAAACGGATTCTGTGGTGATCTCTACAACGCTGGGACCGCACTTGCTGGCGATATCACTGACATCGCGGATCACGGATCCGGAAGTTGAATTGCCGGATTGCTGGTTGATCGTGATGCCAGAAGAAGACCCGATGTTGTTGGCTAAATAGGATCCGCCAAAACCGGCCAACCCGCAAAGCAAGATCACGCCGATTCGAGCTCCCATCACTTTATTGAACTGCGCTTTTTTCTTCGGTTGAAATTCAGGTGGAATGTTTTGATTTTGATTCATAAGTAAGCCTCCTTTATATATCAAAAGGACCTAAACTAATTCCTTTTTCTCTTTATGGAGGTAGTATACAACTGAAATATGTCAAAAAACAAATGAGAAACATGTGAAATTTTAAGAATCTTGCACAAAAAAATCAAAAAAATGTGAAAAGTTTAGACATTTTCTGTTTTGGGCCGGTTTAAAAGTGTTATACTTAAAAAGTAGTACAAGGAGGATCTGATATGCCCGCAAAGAAAACGCAGACAAAAAGTACGACGGAAAAGAAAGGAACAAAGACCGTTGAAGAAACTAAGAAAACAAAGACGACAGCAACGAAAGCTGCGAAAACAACAACGTCGAGTTCAAAAACAACAACGAAAGCTAAAAAGACAAGTCCGAAGACAGAGACTCTCAAAAATACTAAAGCTAGCGTGGAAACTAAGGCCGAAAAAACAGCTGTAGAAAAGAAAAAACCAGCAGCGAAAAAGACAACGGCCGAGAAGGCCCCCGCTAAAAAAACAGTCGAAAAGAAAACGGCAGCAAAAAAGACAACGACCAAGAAGACGGCTGTAAAGAAAACAACAGCGAAGAAACCGGTTGAAAAAAAGACTGTGACAAAGACCAAGAAAGCCGATAAAGTGGCTCAATATGAACAGTTCTCATTGGATACATGCATCGATATGGCTCGTGCCATGGGAATTGATATGGGATACGATCAATATGCTTCCATGCTTTTGGAAGAAGTAGACGAAAAGAAGATTGCCAAATCGATCTTGAATACTTACCAGCTGAATGCCAAAAGCTATAGCTTTGATGAAGATGGATATGATGTCGATCTCATTCCGGTTCTGGTAACGAAAATCGCAGCTACTGTAGATATCAAAGCCAGCGATTTTGCCTTGATGAAAAATGAGATCCAAAAACATGCGCAGTATGAGATCTTAGCGGATGGATTGGCCAATAATGATGAATACAACGCTGATTTCGATCTGGTGAAACGCTTATTGATGATCGCTCAGCGCAAAGGCTTCACAACGATGGAACAGCTGGCGGGTGTTGTCAAAGAAGATGCAACTGCCATGATTGGGAAATTCATGGATGTCGCCTATACAGTTTTGAAAAACTGGCAATATGACGATGTCAAATATTATGAAAACTTCCTCTATGCCTTGTTGAGCCAGTTCGAGGATCTGTATCAAATCTATGAGATGCGTGCCATGATGGACATTGCGGATCTGTATATCGAACATGGAGATTATGGATTAGGGGATGCCAATTATGGATACATCCTTCGTGAAAATGAGATCAAAGACATGATCTATTATCGTTATGCGAATGCGTATAAAGACATTGATCGTGAAAAATCTCGTGCCATCTGTAATGAAGCGTTGCAGTATGTCGATGGTCGATATACTTATTATCCACAGATCATAGAATTATTGGAGAACTAAGGTTCTCCTTTTTTTCTTGATTTCTTGAGAAAGCTTGGTATCATATATAAGAAATCAAGCGAGGTGTATTACATGGCTACTCAGTCAAAGATCCCGGAATGGATCTTACAGTGTCTGGATCAATACGGAAACTGTGCATGCGGACGAGCAATCACAAAGAAATTAGGAAAGGATAAGCTTTTAGAAGAATTAGAAGCTTTAGGATATCCTTGTACTTTAGAGATCTTGGCCGATCAAAAAGAAAAAGCAGCCTATCCTAAGGATGGGACGTATATCCTGACCATGAAAACAGAAGACTATTATACAGAAGAAGACGATGAAGATTATTAAACTTCATCGTCTTATTTCTTGTAGAAGGGCATCGACAAATTCTTGGGTAGATACTTGACCGCCCAAATCTGGGGTCAATGCCTGTTGTTTAGAGAAGACAGTATCTAAAGCGCTGCGGATCTTTTGGGCAGTTTTTGTTTGTCCGCAATCTTCCAACATCATGCAGCTGCTCAACAACAGCGCAGTCGGGTTGGCAATGCCTTTGCCGGCAATATCCGGAGCTGATCCATGGACAGCTTCATACATGGCATAGTCATCTCCTTTATTACAGCTGGGCAATAGACCTAAGCCGCCGATCAAACCGCTGGTCAGATCGCTGATGATATCCCCGTAAAGATTCGGCATGACCATGACATCGAATTGTTGCGGATGCATCACCAGCTGCATGCAGGTGTTATCAACGATCAGATCGTTCGCCTGGATCTCGGGGTAATCCTTGGCGATTTCTCGGAATATAGATAGAAATAAACCGTCGGTCTGTTTTAAAATGTTGGCTTTATGGACACAGGTGCATTTTTTGCGGCCATGCCGGCGGCAATATTCAAAGGCGGCACGAATGATTCGTTGACTGGCTGTGCGTGTGATCTTTTTGATGGCAATCACGGTATCCTCATCGATTTTCTTTTCTTCTCCGATATAGAGATCTTCTGTATTTTCGCGGAATGTCACGATATCGATGTCTTTAAAAAGCGTATCCAGACAGGGATTGGATTTGGCAGGGCGAATATTGGCCCAAAGATCAAATTGATTTCTTAATGTGACATTCAAAGAACGAAAGCCTTTGCCAATCGGAGTTGTGATAGGAGATTTTAATAAGATCTTGTTTCGGGTAAAGGAATCAAGACCTTCTTCCGGAATAAAGGATCCGGTTTTGTGGTATACGGCTTCGCCGACATCAAAGATCTCAAACTTAAGATCGGCTTTGGCTTCTTTTAAGATGGTCAAGACCGCATCGGTGATTTCCGGTCCGATCCCGTCGCCGCGAAATACGGTAATTGTTTGTGTCATTTTATTATTTCCTTCCTTTCTTTATTCATCGCCTACATAGACATTGGCAGGTCGAATCAGTTTACGATTGTTTTGACGGTTTTCCAAATGATGGGCCACCCATCCGGATGTTCGTGCCATTCCAAATAATGGGGTAAATAAGCTGTCTTCAATTCCTAATAAAGAGTAGGCAAATCCGGAATAGAAATCGACATTGGCGCAAGTTTCAATATGTTTGAGCTTGCGCATTTGATATAAGGAGGCTTTTTCAAAAGCTTCCAAGGTGTGGAATTCATCCATCTTGTCTTTTTCTCGGGCAAGACTTTTGCAGGCGGTTTTGATCAGCTGACAGCGCGGATCGCTTTTTGTATAGATCGCATGCCCGATGCCGTAGATCAAGCCGGCGTGATCAAAGAAGTCTTTTTCCAAGAGTCGCTTGGCAATATTTCGTAAGATCTTTTCATCGGTCGTGGTGCCGTATTCATCAAAGATCGCTTGAAACATGGCACTGGTCTTGATGTTGGCGCCGCCGTGGCGAGGGCCTTTTAAGGAGCCTAAAGCGGCACTGATGCAAGAATAGATGTCAGTCCCGGTACTGGACATGACCACATTGGTAAAAGTGGAATTGTTCCCGCCGCCGTGATCGGCGTGAAGCATAAACAAGAGATCCAAGATCGAGGCCTCCAGATCGGTATAGTGGGTATTGCCGCGGATGATGCATAGGACATTTTCGGCAATTCCTTTATCCGGCAAAGGGTATTTTTCGATCTTTTCCTTTTTATAATGACTCAGCATGAACAAGGGCATACTGGCCAAGATATAGATTCCTTTCAACATGCGCTGTTCTAAAGTATCGCTGTCAGGATCTTTGTCATCGCCGTAAAGCTTTAAAACCTCGATCTGGATCGCATTTAAAAGATTCGAAGTTTGATAGTGGATATCGACTTGACTAGCATCGGCTGTTTTAATGAGTTCTTTGTGAAAATCTAACAGCTGACGATGCGTAGGCAATTTCCCGAAGATCAATAAAAATGCGGTCATTTCAAACCCGAGATTTTCCTGGGTTCGGCGTTGGGCAAGTTCTTCGATATCATAGCCGCGATACACCAGGCGGCCTTGAATGTGGTTCTTTTTGCCGTGTTCAACTTTATAACCGACGACATCACTGATCTTGGTCAGACCCACTTTCACACCAGTTCCGTTTTCATTTCGCAAACCGGCCTTGACGTGATAGATCCCATAAAGGGAAGGGTCGATCCGATTGATGGTTTCGTTTTCTAGATAGATCTCTTTCAGATTCATCGTTTCAATTTCCTTTCATTGATTTTCATATTATATCATAATCTTTCATTTATTTTCATTTTTTGATATAATAAGCGGCATGAAGGAGAAACAACTATGGAAAATCTAACGCAGAAGATCTTAAAAGCGCATCTTATCCGGGGAGAAATGATGGCGGGAGAACCCATCGAGATTCGTATTGACCAGACCCTGACCCAAGATGCGACAGGAACCATGGCTTATATGCAGTTTGAAGCGATGGGGCTGCCTTGTGTCAAAACGGAACTATCCGTAAGCTATGTTGATCACAATACATTACAAAGCGGGTATATGAATGCAGATGATCATGCCTACCTGCAAAGTGTCGCTTCCAAGTATGGAATCGTCTTTTCAAAACCGGGCAACGGGATTTGTCACCAGGTACATCTGGAACGGTTTGCGAAACCGGGAAAGACATTAATCGGGAGTGATTCTCATACACCGACCAGTTCGGCTATGGGATGTTTAGCGATTGGGGCAGGCGGTTTGGATGTGGCCAAGGCTATGGCGGGGTATCCTTATCGTCTGACGATGCCCAAGGTGGTCGAAGTACGTTTGACGGGATCTTTATCGCATGGTGTTTCCAGTAAAGATATCATCCTTGAGCTGTTGCGAAGACTATCGGTCAAAGGCGGTGTCGGGAAAGTCTTTGAGTATACCGGGGATGCCTTAAAGACTCTAAGTGTGTATCAAAGAGCGACCATTACGAATATGGGGGCTGAATTAGGTGCGACGACCTCGATCTTTCCCAGCGATGAACGGACCAAGGAATTCTTGGAAAAACAAGGAAGACCTCAGGATTACTGTCCTATGCAGGCCGATCCGCAAGCTGTCTATGATGAAACCATTGAAATTGATCTGAGTCAGCTGAAACCGATGGCGGCGTGTCCGAATTCTCCGGATGCGATCCAAGCGATCGAAACGTTGGCCGGGACGAAAGTGGATCAGGTGGCGATTGGATCATGCACCAATTCTGGTTATGAAGATTTGATGAAAGCTGCCATGATCTTAAAAGGGAAAAAAGTAGCTCCTCATGTTTCTTTGGTGATCTCGCCAGGTTCTCGTCAGGTGCTCTTGAAACTGATTCAAAGCGGGGCTTTGCAGATTTTTATCCAGGCCGGGGCCAGGATCTTGGAATGTACTTGCGGCCCTTGCATCGGGATGGGGCAAAGTCCGAAGACCGACGGTGTTTCGATTCGTACCTTCAACCGTAATTTCTATGGACGATCAGGGACTTTGTCCGCTAAAGTTTATTTGGCTTCTCCGGAAGTCGCGGCTGCCAGTGCGATCCATGGCGTGTTCACGGATCCTTCGTCGATTGTCTATGAAGATGACTTTGTGCCTGAACCGCAGATCATCGATGACGGCATGATCTTGTATCCCAGTGATGATTCGGAAAATGTAGAGATCATTCGCGGACCCAATATCAAACCGATCCCACAAAATACGCCAATGCCTTCTTCTCTGCATAAGAAAGTCGTGATCAAGCTGGGCGATAATATTACGACCGATCATATTGCGCCTGCCGGAGCCGAGGTCTTGCCTTATCGTTCGAACATCGAGAAATTGTCGACTTTCGTCTTTAAAAACAACAAGCCTGATTTCTATGATGTTTGTCAGGCAAACCATGGCGGAATCATTGTGGCCGGTGAAAATTACGGCCAGGGCTCCAGTCGGGAACATGCGGCTTTGGCACCGATGTATTTGGGGATCAAAGCGGTTCTATGCAAGTCGTTTGCACGGATCCATAAAGCCAATCTGATCAATTTTGGGATCTTGCCTTTGACTTTTGAAGATCCGGATGATTATGACAAGATCCAGGAAATGGATACTTTGGAACTTTCCCATTTGGAGAATTTATATAAGGATCGAACTGTTGTGGTCTATGATCAAACGTCGGGTCAAAAGATCCGGTGCCGTGTGGAATGTACCGATGCGGATCTTGATTTGATCATGGCTGGCGGGGCCTTAAATTATATTCGTCAAAATGCTTCCTAACTAGGGAAGCTTTTTTGTACAAAAAACCCATTAAAAAGTGTAACAGGATAGTCGTCAAAGCGCTTTCAGAAAAGGTATAATAGTACTGAAGAAAAGAGGTAATGAATCATGATCTTACAAAGTACAAGAGTCTGGGTCCTGAATAATTGGCTAGAGGCCCAGATCGAGATTAAAGAGGGAAAGATCCAGGAGATCTATCCGTATGGGACAAAACCGGTCGATAAGGATTATGGCGACAAACGAATCGTTCCAGGATTTATCGATGTGCATACGCACGGAGCCTATGGTTTTGATACCAACGATGCAGAAGAAGAAGGCTTGCGGAATTGGATGAAGAATATCGTTAAGGAAGGGGTCACCGGAATTCTTCCAACGACGATCACACAGAGCGAAGAAGTATTGACCAACGCGGTTAAAAATGTCGCAAAAGTGGTTCGCGATGGCTATGAAGGAGCTGAGATCTTAGGAATCCATTTTGAAGGACCTTATCTGGATCAAGTTTATAAGGGAGCCCAGCCGGAACAATATTGTGTAAAACCGGACGTGGAACAATTCCAGCGCTACTACGAAGCCAGCGATCATTTGATCAAAGTGGTGACGATGGCTTGTGAACATGACGAAGGATATGCTTTGACGCGTTTCTGTGTCGATCATGATATCGTCGTCAGTCAGGGACATTCGGGAGCTACTTATGATCAGGCACGCATGGCTATCGCTCATGGTGCCAAGAGTATGACCCATGTCTACAATGGTATGACAAAATTCCATCATCGTGATCCGGGATTGGTAGGTGCTGCTTTCCGTTTTAGAGATGTCTATGGAGAGATCATTTGTGATGGCAACCACTCTACTTACGATGCGTTGAATGATTACTTCACGGCCAAAGGACCGAATTACTCCGTGATGATCACCGATTCTTTGATGGTCAAGGGATTGCCGGCAGGAACCAAAACATTGTTCGGCGGAAATGAAATCGAATTGTATGAAGATGGAAGTGCCCACTTGACCGATACCAAAGGATTGGCCGGTTCCACACTGAATGTCAATAAAGGATTGCAGATCTTGGTGGAAAAAGCTTTGGTTCCTTGGCAGACAGCAATCAACTCTTGTACGATCAACCCGGCTCGCATGATTGGGGTCGATGATCGTAAAGGAAGCATCCAGACCGGAAAAGATGCCGACCTTGTCGTATTGAATGATGACTATAGTGTAGAAATGACATACACAAAAGGAAAAGAAGCTTTTTAGATTACGTATCAAAGCAGGCCGATAGAACGTCGGCCTTTTTCTTTCCAAACAATAAAAAACAATAAAAAACAATAGACAATCAGCGATAAGTCTGCTATATTGAAGATGCTTAGGAGGAATTTAAACATGGAATTGATTATCGATTCAGCTGACATTCAAAAAATCAAGAAATTAAATGAACTTTGTACTGTAACAGGAGTGACGACCAATCCTTCGATCTTGACGAAATCGGGGCGTGAAGCGATGGATGTGATCCAGGATCTGCTCGCCTTATTAAGCGATGATCAAAAACTGTTCATTCAGGTCGTAAAAACAGATTATGAAGGAATCATGGAAGAAGCTGAGAAAATTTCCGCATTGCGTCCAAAAAACATGTATGTAAAGATCCCGGTCACCCATGATGGTTTAAAGGCAATCAAGGAATGTAAAAAGCGCGGTATCCGTACATTGGCTACGGCGATCTATTCCGCGGAACAAGGATTCTTGGCAGCCTGCAATGGAGCCGATTACTTGGCCCCTTATGTAAACCGGATGTGTAACTATGGTGACGGGGTACAGACAACGAAAGATCTGATTGAAATGTTGAAGATCAACGAATTGCCGACCAAGGTCGTTGCGGCCAGCTTTAAAAGCACTTATCAAGTTCATGAATTGATCAAAGCAGGAATTCAAGCGGTAACGGTACCATGTGATGTCTTGTTCAATATGATCGACCATCCGGCAACAACGATCGCGGTTGGTGAATTTACCATGGATTGGCAAAAAGCTTACCAGCGTAAACAATTGTTCCCAGAGGCAGAATAATCTGCCTTTTTTTTATATTTGTTCTTTTGTATAATAGGGGACATGAGACAAAAAGGATTTTTACTTTGCGGACTCAGTGCCATGAGTTTTGGCTTTGTTCCCTTATTCACTAAAGTTGTGATGCAGGAGGGAATGGATGTTGTCGCCATCGGTTTTTTCCGTTTCTTAGGGCTAGGGCTATTTTCGCTGCTGATGATTCTAGCCCAAAAGCGCCCGTTATCCGTTGATGCCAAACAATTTCCGGCCATCGTGGTCGATTCATTCTTTCAAGTCGTGACCATGCTTCTGTTAAGTGCCTCATACTTGTTTATTCCGACCGGGAACGCTACTTCACTGCACTTCATGTATCCGGTCTTTGTGTTTTTGATCTTGTATCTTTATTATAAGAACCGCTTTTCAAAGATGCAGTGGATCGCTTTGATTTGTTGTGCCATCGGCATCGTTTGTTTTATTGATTTTGATAATATGAACAACTGGATCGGCATGGGGATTGCCATCGCATCGGGATTGACCTATGCGATCTACATGGTGATCTTGGATAAGCAAGGATTGGCCAAGATCGATCCCTTTGTCTTGTCATTTATTGGCTGTGTATTAGAGACGATCTTTTTAGCGGTCTTGGGTCTAGCGATGGGAAGTTTTCAGATGACCTTGAATGCCATGGGCATTTTCAGTCTGGTCATCCTGGCTGGCTTATCTGTTTGCGGAACGCTTTTATTGCAGGTGGGAACAAGATATATTGGTTCTGGCATGGCTTCTTTGTTTTGTTTGTTTGAACCTTTGACATCCTTGATCTGCGGGTGGCTGATCTTGAAAGATCCGTTACGCTGGGGATCGGTTCTCGGTTGTGTTTTGATTTTTGGCGGCATCTTATTGATCTTAAAACCGTCAAAACGAACAAAGGAAAAAAAGATCAAGTGGGTCAAACAATGATCCACTTGATTTTTATCTCAGTTTTAGCACTTTTAGCTTGCGAGTGCTAAAGATTGTGCTATAATACTGTTAGCACATAGAAAAGAAGAGTGCTAAAAGGAGGGATGCTCAATGGTAAATTTTGAACAAATGTCAGAAAGGCTGCAGAAGATCTTAATGGATTCTGTGAATCTGGCAAAGAGCCATCAACATGCCAGTGTCGATACGATCGATGTCTTGGAAGCCATCTATAAAGAAGATGTATTGGATGGATTGTATCAACGTTTAGGAATCGATAAGAATAGGGCCTTGCAATTGATTGCCCAGGAAAATCAGCGCGTAGCGCGTTCAAGTTCGGTCAATCTGAATTTTTCTGCAGAGGTTCAAAACTCTTTGGAAAAAGCGAGTGAATGGGCATCAAAACATGAAGAAACGTATTTGAGTGTAGCCAGCGTATGGTTGGCTTTGATGTTCAATCGCTCATATATATCAAAACAACTGGTCAAAGAATTTGGACTTCGTCAGGAAACTTGCGAACAGGCGGAACTGGAGCGCCGCAACGGCAAGAAATTTGACACGCCGAATGCGGAAGAAAATGTGGAGGCTTTAAAAAAATACGGTCGAGATCTGGTCCAGGATGTTCGGGATGGAAAGATTGATCCCATCATCGGGCGTGATGATGAGATTCGTCGGGTGATGCAGATCTTATCACGTAAGACCAAAAACAATCCGGTCTTGATTGGAGAACCAGGCGTTGGGAAAACAGCGGTTGTCGAAGGAATTGCCTGGCGAATCATGAAAAAAGATGTACCGGAATCTCTGAAAGAAAAACGCTTGATCGAATTGGATATGGGTTCTTTGATCGCGGGGGCAAAATATCGTGGAGAATTTGAAGAACGGTTAAAGGCCATCTTGGAAGAAGTCAAGAATGCCAATGGCCAGATCATCTTATTTATTGATGAGATCCATAATTTGGTCGGTGCCGGAAAGACAGAAGGTTCCATGGATGCGGCCAACTTGTTAAAGCCGATGCTGGCAAGAGGGGAACTGCATTGTATCGGAGCGACAACGTTTAACGAATATCGAAAATATATTGAAAAAGATGCGGCTTTAGAGCGTCGTTTTCAACGGGTGAATGTCCAGGAGCCAACGGTAGAAGATACGATCAGTATCTTACGTGGCTTGAAAGATCGTTTTGAATCGTATCACGGGGTACGAATTCTCGATGAGAGCTTGATTGCGGCAGCGACATTGTCCGATCGTTATATCACGGATCGTTTCTTGCCGGATAAAGCCATTGACCTTGTGGATGAAGCTTGTGCCACATTGAAAGTGGAAATGGAAAGCATGCCGCAGGAACTCGATGAGTTGCAGCGAGAGATCTTGCAGCTGCAGATCGAAAAAACGTCGCTTGCCAAGGAAGAAGATAAAAAGGCGATCGAAAGAAGAAATGAAATTGAAGAAAAGTTAGGAAAGCTGCAGAGTGAACGCGACGAGATGCATTCTCGCTGGGAAGATGAAAAAGCACTCTTAGCGCATGCCAAAGAAGACAAACAAGCTTTGGAAAGAGCTCGTTTAGATCTGGAACAGGCGCAAAACGATGCCCGTTATGAAGAGGCCGCGCGTTTACAATACTCCGTGATCCCGGAATTAGAAAAACGGATCCAGAAGCAGCAGGAGCTCAATAAAGAGGATGCTTTGATCCAGGAAACCGTAGATGAAGAGATGATTGCCAAGATCGTATCGCGCTGGACCGGGGTCGAAGTAACGCGATTGGTCGAAAGCGAACGAGAAAAGCTTTTGCACTTGAAAGATAGTTTGCGCAAACGTGTCGTTGGTCAAGATGAAGCGCTGGAATTGGTAACCGATGCGATCCTTCGAAGCAAGGCCCAGATCCAGGATGAGAATCGGCCGATTGGTTCCTTCTTGTTCTTAGGTCCGACCGGAGTCGGAAAAACAGAAGTGGCCAAGGCTTTGGCAGAACAGCTTTTTGATGATGAACGACATATTGTCCGTATCGATATGTCGGAGTATATGGAAAAACACAGTGTGGCTCGTTTGATTGGAGCACCTCCGGGCTATGTAGGTTATGATGAAGGGGGACAATTGACCGAAGCCGTTCGGCGAAATCCATACAGTATCGTCTTGTTTGATGAAGTGGAGAAAGCACATCCGGATGTCTTCAATGTGCTGCTGCAGATCTTGGATGATGGACGAATTACGGATTCCAAAGGCGTTACGGTGGACTTTAAAAACACGATCATTATTTTGACAAGTAACTTAGGTTCGCAGTATGCCTTTGAAGAAAACAATGTCGATCGTTATATGGAGGAAGTCAAACGTCATTTTAAACCAGAATTTATCAACCGTTTGGATGAGATCATCGTATTCCATGCCTTAGATGATGCGGCCTTTATTCAGATCGCCCATAAATTCATGGATCAGCTGGCACATCGTTTGGAAAACCGTGATATTCATCTGCATGTCAGCGATGCCGTCTATCAACAGATTGCCAAGTTGGGGGTCGATCCCGTTTATGGAGCCCGTCCGATGAAACGTTATATTCAAAGACAAATCGAAACCGATATTGCCAAAAAGATCATTGAAGTCGGAGCTTTTAAAGAATCGGATCTTACTATCGATCTTGTGGATGGTCAATATACTTTCCAGATCGAAGAAGTTGTATCGCACTAAAAGAGAACTGTTAGGGAAGAAACACCCTAACAGTTTTTTTGGTATAATATGTGTAGAGTGTTACATGATCAGGAGGAGGGCTATGATGAAAAGATTAATATTCTTGTTGAGTTTGTTTGTTTTTGCGGGATGCCAGAATCAATCCGGAAAGTTAACGCAAGTAGATCCTTTTCCTATCGACCAGGTGGAGCTGTCCACCTCGGGAATCTATATGATCAATTCCAACCAAGATCAGTATCTTGTTTTTCATGATTTTGGCTTAGATCCGGAAAGCGTTGAATATGAACAAAAAGGGAATGAATATATCGTTCATTTTAAAAAAGATTCCCCGAAAGAGGATGTCGTGGTGTATCAGATGAAAATCGATTCGAAAAAGGAATCGGTCATTCGTATCCTGGATGAACAGAATCAGGAGTATTCGATCGAAAATGTGATCTTAGAACAGGAATAGTGTCTTGAGAAGGAGGGTTCATTGATGGAATTAAAAGAAATGATTGAACGATCCAATCGCATTGTATTTTTTGGCGGGGCCGGTGTCAGTACAGAAAGCGGGATCCCGGATTTTCGCAGTGATAATGGACTTTATAAAAAGAAATATCCTTATCCGGCAGAGATCATGGTTTCCCATTCTTTCTTTGTCCAAGATCCGGAAGCCTTCTTTGAGTTTTATTTTAATCAGATGGTCTATCCGGATGCCATGCCCAATGAGGCTCACAAAGCGCTGGCACGTCTGGAAGAACAAGGCAAATGCAAGGCAGTGATCACGCAGAATATCGACGGCCTTCATCAAAAGGCGGGTTCTAAGCATGTGTTTGAACTCCATGGAACAACATTGAAAAATACGTGTATGCATTGTCGTGCGCACTATTCTTTAGAACAAACGATGGCTGCCAGAGACTCCAAGGGGATCCCGCGTTGTCCGCAATGTGGCGGCATCATTAAACCCGATGTTGTGCTCTACGAAGAAGGATTGGATCAAAATGTATTGTATGGAGCCGTGCAGGCTATTGAACAAGCGGATCTGCTGATCGTGGGTGGAACCAGTCTGGTGGTCTATCCGGCAGCGGGCTTGATTGATTATTTTCATGGGAAATACCTTGTATTGATCAATAAGTCAACGACGGATCGAGATGGAATGGCCAATTTAGTGATCCATGATTCTATTGGAAAAGTTCTAAAAGAAGCGGTTGACTAGAATACAGAATTCTGTATTCTTTTTTTTGGAAGGAAGGATTGAAATGGATTCACAGTTATTGAGAGGGTCGGTATCAAAATCGTTGATTTTGTTTGCGCTGCCCATGATCTTGGGAAATCTTTTGCAACAATTCTATAATGTAGCGGATACTTTGATCGTGGGGCAATGTATAGGAAGCGAGGCTTTGGCTGCCGTGGGATCTTCTTATACGTTGATGACCTTTCTCAATTCGATCGTTCTGGGTCTATGCATGGGGAGCGGTGTTTTGTTCTCTATGTACTTTGGGGCCAAAGAATACGATAAGATGAAACAAGCTTTTTTTGTTTCCTTTATAGGGATCGGAATTTTGTCCTTGATTTTGGAAGGGGGATGTTTGATTTGGATGGATCCCATCCTTCGTTTGTTGAATATTCCGGATTCAATCTATTCCATGACCCAAGATTATTTGTTTGTGATCTTCTTAGGAATCTTTTTTACCTTTCTCTATAATTATTTTGCCTCTGTCTTGCGGGCTTTGTCGGATTCTCGAACGCAGCTTGTCTTTTTAGGGATTGCCGCTGTCATGAACATTGTTTTAGATTTAGTTTTTATTTTGGTGTTTGATCTGTCAGTAAAGGGGGCAGCGATTGCGACAACCTTATCTCAAGTGTTTAGCGGTTTGGGAATCATGTTTTATGTGATGAAAAGTCGTCAAGATCTGATGCCGGCACGCTCACAATGTCAGTTTTCTTTTTCCTTGATCAAAAAGGTGGCCGATTTTTCATTGTTGACGTGTCTTCAACAATCGGTCATGAATTTTGGGATCTTGATGATCCAAGGCTTGGTCAATCAGTTTGGGGTCATTACGATGTCGGCATTTGCGGCGGCCGTGAAGATTGACTCTTTTGCGTATATGCCGGTTCAAGATTTTGGCAATGCGTTTTCGACCTTTATTGCGCAAAACCATGGTGCCAAACAAGCAGACCGTATTCGAAAAGGACTGTCTCGCGCGATCTTGATTGCCTTTGTGTTCTGTGTAATAATCTCGACTTTGATCTTTGGCTTTGCCCGACCTTTGATGGGATTGTTTATTGATCTTTCTCAAACTGCGATCATTGAACAAGGTGTGGAATATTTACGCATTGAGGGCGCCTGTTATGTGGGAATTGGTTGTTTGTTCTTGTTATATGGCTATTATCGGGGCATTGGCAAGGCCGGCATGTCGTTAGTTTTGACAATCGTTTCTTTAGGAACACGGGTTGTTTTGTCTTATGCGCTGGCTCATACGTTAGGAACCTTGATCATATGGTGGTCGATTCCTATCGGTTGGTTTCTGGCCGATCTTGTCGGGATCTTGTATGGTGTTATTTGCGAAAAAGACAATTTCAAGATTTCTTTCAAAAGTTCTTAAAGTCCCACTTTTTAATTAAAACCTCTAAATTTTTACCATTTCTTAACGAAAAGAGTTGGCCAGAGTGGGGAGGGTGGTAGTCCGTTTCGAGCTAATATTCAAAATTTGGCACCCATTAAGATATAATTTTATATATAAAGAAGTGTTTAGAGGATACGTTATGAAGTTAAAGAGGATTAGAGATCTAAGAGAAGACAACGATCTGACGCAAGCCGAAATCGCTAAGTATCTTAATGTAACCCAAAGAACTTATTCTCGGTATGAAAACGATGACCGGGCGATTCCCCTTGAACAACTCGTAAAGTTGGCAGATTATTATAATACAAGCGTTGACTATCTTTTAAATCGTACCGACAAAAAAGAACCGTATTAAAAAGTACAAGCAAAACTTGTACTTTTACGGCGTTATATTTTGTTGAACCATCCTTCTTTTTCACAAATACGATAGATCCCATCATCGATATTCGCATCCGTGACAATGGATGCTTTTTCTTTGAGTGCTTCACAGGCATTTCCCATCGCAATGCTTGTCCATTGCGGATCAAACATGACTAAATCGTTGGTATCATCTCCAAAGACGACAACGTCTTTGAGATCTCCTTGGATCTCTTTTATCATATCGAGTATGCCCTGATGTTTGGCATCGTATTGAAAGATCAGGTATTCGGGTTCAAACCGAATATGACCAATCGTATCTAAAAGCTTCAGATCCTTTTCTTGTTCCGGAAGAATGGACAAATAGATCTTATAGATAATGTCTAATTGGTCATAATCCAGTTTTGGATCGATGAAGTATTGGGTAGGTTCCTTACGCTCGCCGGCTTGTTGTCGGAACAAGTCGTTCTTGGCATAAACATTGACAGAATCATTTAGCTGTAAAAGGATGCCGATATTGTGTTCTTCGGCTTCTTTGATCAAAGCGATGGCTTTTTCACGGTCTAAAGGAATATTGCGAATCAAAGTATCATCGATGACAAGGCCTCCGCCTCCGCAGCAGACCATATTATGTAAGCCGACTTCTTTCATAAAATGGATAGATTTATAATGTGCTCTTCCGGTTGCGATGGCGACAAAATGGCCGGCTTCCTGGAGCTTATCCAAAGCGAGTTGAGCACTGGGAACGATCTTGTTGGTTTTACGATCCGTTAAGGTTCCATCGATATCAAAGAAAAAGTATTTTTTACGCATAAAGTCTCCTTTCAGAATATTTGGCAGTTAGATTATAGCTGGATTTTCCATAAAAAAAACAGAGAAAATTGAATTTCTCTGTTACATTTGATGAATATAGATGTTGTTGACGCGATCTGGTCCTACAGAAACCATGGAGATTCTGACGCCCGTAAATTCTTCAATAAAGTGGATGTAATCTTGACAAGCTTTTGGAAGCGCATCGAAAGAATCGATCTTCGTGATATCTTCTTTCCATCCTTCGAAGACTTTGTAAACTGGTTTTGCCTTTGCGACATCGGCTTGATCGCTTGGAATGTAGTTGTATACTTTGCCGTCGATCTCATAACCTGTGCAGACATAAAGTTTATCTAAACCGCTGAGGACATCGATCTTGGTCAGTACGATATCGGTCAATCCGTTCATCATGGTTGCGTGCTTGACGACTAACAGATCCAACCATCCGCAACGTCTAGGACGTCCAGTCGTAGCACCGTATTCAAATCCTTTTTCGCGGATCCATTGACCCGTTTCGTCATTGAGCTCGGTAACAAAAGGACCTTCGCCTACACGTGTCGAATAAGCTTTTACCACACCGATCACGTTTTGGATCTTACTTGGAGCCACACAGGCACCCACGGTGACACCGGCACTGGTAGGAGAAGAACTCGTAACATAAGGATAAGTTCCATAGTTGATATCCAACATAGCGGCTTGAGCGCCTTCAAATAAGACGACCTTATCTTGATCCAAAGCATCGTTAACGATATGGGTCGTTTCCTTGATCATTGGAACGATCTTATCGTAGATGGCTTCGAAGTCTTTGACCATCTGATCATAGTCCATGGTTTTTCCATCATAGACTTTTGTGAAGAGTTTATTTTTAAAATCAAGACATTCTTTTAAACGAACTTTGAAGTTTTCAAAGTTGATGAATTCGTGATAACGGATCCCTCGTCTAGCGTATTTATCTGCATAACAAGGGCCGATTCCTTTTTTTGTGGTTCCGATCTTATGACTGGCAGCTTGTTCTTCCAGTTCATCTTGATAACAATGATACGGCATCAGCATTTGTGCACGATCGCTGATGACAATGTGATCACAAGGGAATCCACCATCTTCCAATGTCTTCATTTCCTGAAGCAGTACAAATGGATTGCAGACGACTCCTGGACCGATGATGCATGTGGCATTTGGATTGAGTACTCCACTTGGAAGCAGATGCAGTACATGTTTCTGACCGTTTACGATCACGGTATGACCTGCGTTGTCACCTCCTTGGAAGCGAACGATCATGTCAGCTTTTTGTGCTAAGACATCAACGATCTTTCCTTTTCCTTCATCACCCCATTGGGTCCCTACAATTACTTGGCTTGACATATGAAAAAAGCCTCCTTAAACAATACAGAAAAATTATATCAAAACTGAAAATATAGTCAATTTGGATTCTGGAAAACCGGGTCGATTCGACAGGCAAAAATAAAGTTAATCTTTTGATTTTCCCATATTTATCGTATAATTAATCCGAAGAGGAGAAGATCATAAGATGAAAAATAGATTGTCGAAAAGAGAGTTGGATATCATGGAAGTTTTGTGGGGCAGTGACAAGCCTCTTTCTGCAAATGATATTTTGACTGCCATTCCGGATATTACAATGAATACCATTCAGCCGAATTTGAAGAAGCTGATGAAAAAAGGATATATCGAGGTCAGCGGTGTCGGTTATACTAAGAATTCCATCACAAGACAGTTTTCCCCATTGATTACACAGGCAGCTTACATTTCTCGCTATTTGAATACAAAGGCATTTAAGGATCTGTCTTTGTTCTTTGTGGATCAAACTTCAAGCGTGGAAGAACTCGATCAGCTACAGTCTTATATTGAACAAAAACGAAAAGAAATCCAGTAATCACAAAGGGCATGAACAATGCCCTTTGATCTTGTGGATAAAAATTCATTGAAACCCATTCGAAAGTATGCTAGAATAAACAAGCGCTTAGGGGTATAGTTCAATGGTAGAACAGCGGTCTCCAAAACCGTTGATGTGGGTTCAACTCCTGCTACCCCTGCCAGTTAGAACATGAAAGTGTCAAATCTGCTTTATATAAAGTATGCTTGGCACTTTTTTTATATCTTTATACAAAGGTTGACTGTGATTTTGACTGTGATTTAAAAATTTATAAACCACTTAATAAAAACAATACAGAATATTCTTTTTGATAAAACCACACCCAAAAATCGTTCTAATATGTGATTGATCCAAAAAAGCTATGCTTTGGGAAATATGAACTCAGTGTCACGAACTTGATTATTGTTCATTGCTTGCTATAATAAACATATAAATGGGCTGGTCATTAGACCCGGGTCCACATATTCTGACGGGTGTGACATCCGTTTTTTTTTGTTCGGTCATGTAATGGTAAGATTTATAAATTATAATAACGATATACTTCAAAGCACCAGACTCTGAATCTGGAGAGTTTCGGTTTGATTCCAAGGCTGTTGTACGATGTTACTTTGCTTCGGTTGATAGTCGTACTCACAATTTGTTTCCTGATCAGAAGAAAATGAATGGGAGCCTATCAAACTAGTTATTATGCTGAAAGGGAAAAGTTATGGCAAGAATTTATACAATAAATGAAATTAAAGAAATATCTTTTCCTATATTTAAACAATATCCAATGATAAAAAAGGCTTATTTATTTGGTTCTTATGCGAGACATGAAACTGATGAGCAAAGCGATTTAGATATTATTATAGCTTTAGATTCTTATGATACTCATTCGAAAAAAGTTGCATATGGAGTAATGGTTGATTTAGAAGAAGTGTTTTCTAAACAAATTGATGTGATAACAGAAGAGAACGCAAATAAAATAATGCCAAAGACTACCAATAGAGATAAAGTATTAATTTATGAGCAAATTTAATAGGAATGTTTCGTCATTGACAATATAGGATATATCCTATATTCTGGTTTTAGAAAGGGTCAAAGTGTTTGAAATTCATTTTTATAGGACAAAAAACGGAGATTGTCCAATTGAAGATTTTTTAGATGCTTTATCTCCGAAATTGAGAAGTAAATCATTGCAGACAATAGATTATCTCAGAACTTTTGGAAATGAATTAAGAGATCCGTTCTCGAAAAAGATAGAATGGAAAAATGAATCTATCTTTGAACTCCGTGTTAAACAAAGTAATAATATTATTCGAATTTTTTACTTTTTTTGCATAGGAAATCGAATCATATTAACAAACGGCTTTGTTAAGAAAACTCAAAAAACACCAAAAAAAGAAATTGAAAAAGCAATTAAATTAAAAAAAGATTATCTTAAAAGAGATAATGAAGGGGAGTGAGATCATGAAAGATGATTTTCAAAAATATTTAGACAAACAGCTAAAAGATTCCGAATTCAAAAAGGAGTGGGATAGTTCTGAAGTAGAACGGGAACTCATAAAATCTTTGATTGAAGCTAGGAATCGAGGACATATTACACAAAAACAGTTATCAGAATTAACTGGAATCGCTCAATCTGATATTTCTCAAATTGAAACTGGAAATGCTAATCCGACAATCTCTACATTAAACAGATTGGCCGAAGGATTAAATTCAAAACTAAAAATTACTTTTGTACCAAAATAATTTAAAAACAATAGCAATTGGTCTAAAGGGACTGCGGAACATCCATTAGAGGCTTTTATAAGCCCCTTTTTTTAATTTCGAATGAATGTACCTAAATAGAGGTTGCAAAAATATTAATGGGGGGGGAGGATAATTTATTTATATAAAACGATTAAGGATTTTTCTTCTGTTTTGGAGTTTTAGTACATGGCTTTAAAAATCGCAGTTCATTATATATTAGTTTTTTATTCACTACTGTTGTTTATGGGATCACCGCTGTGATCCATTCAGAGATAATATTCAATATCATACAAATCATATTCTATGCGGTTATATTTTCCGGTTTATTTTATTTTGAAATAGGTATTCAAAAGAATACTCTTTGGGAAGGATTCAAACGACAACTGTAGGATATATATTTTTTAGTTTCCTTATTGCTTTCGGGAATTGTTTTTCTGTTGCTGGTAATAGGGACAAGAAGCCCGATTGCTTATGTTCAAGGCTCTTTCCATTTGGGATCCATTTTCTATTATGTTTATAGAAATCTGATTTTTGCGGCCTTTGTGGAAGAGTTTATATTTCGAAACTGTTATCTCAAGGAATTATCTAAAAAATATGCTTTTTTCTTATCTTCCATTATTGTTGGTTTTCTTTGGATTTTCTTACATCTGCCGAGTTACATTTTTCAAGGTTTTGCGATAATGGATATTTTCTTTTATCTTTTGACAGGAATGATCAAAGGAATTCTTTTAGCTTATATGATGAAGTTGTTTCATAATGTTTTCATCAATACTCTTTTTCATTTTAATATGGGTTATACTTCAGAGATTGGCTTTCTGATCTTGTTGCCTGTCATATTTTTGAAACTGAATGAGAAAGTTTTTGGGAACAAAAAGCAGGAAACTCTTTTAAAATGAGGAAAGCGAGGTTGTTTATATGAGTGCAGCCGATTTGGCAAAAGGGATATCTTTATTAAAGATATTGGCCATTGTCTTGATGTTTTGTTGTTTATTGCTCTTGCATAAGTATACAAGTCTATCTAAGAGTCGCAAACTTGAGATCTTGAATAAAGTTTTAGGATTGGTTTGGTGTTTATTATTTATATTCATCATTGAAATCGAGCAATTTCTCTCTGGAAAATTAGAACTCGGGACGATGTTGCTAGTTGTGGGAAACATTGTGTTTGGAACTCTTACAATTAGCCTTTTGATTTTCTATCAATATCGCTCAATAAAATGAAATAATTCGCATTAAAAAGAGTGCCCGGGGGGGCACTCTTTCTTTTGGTTATTGGATTCGTTTGTCGATTTTCTTTTTGATCTTTTCGGCAAGTTTTGTATCTTCGTGATAGATATCGCTGTTCATTCCTGTTTTACGATCGGAAATGTAGATCGGATGGATCGATCCATCTTTTAAAACAAGTTTGATTCCGACATAAAACTGTGGCTCAAAGGGACCGCTGAGAAAAGTCGTGCCTCCTAGTACTTGATGCGAAAAAGGTTGGGATTTTCCTCGAAAGCCCGCATCTTCATTGAGAACAGATGCCTTGGCGATATCTTCATAACGGATCGTTTCTGGAGAACCAATGAGAATGGTCAGTTCATTTTTCTCATCATCGAATTCGACACATGGGAATTTGTTTTCTTTCATGGTGATCACCTCCGTTGCCTTGTGTCTTTCTTTATTTCATTATACAACGGGGGGGGGTAGAATTGTCTATTTTCTAAATTATTTGAAAAAAAAGCTAGGACGTCTAGCTTTTTTCTTCGATCCAACCGACTGGTGTGGTGTAGGTATATTGGAATACTTCAAATTCAGGATCATACTCTTCATAAGTTGCTTCGTAAACGATCTTGATCGATGTGTTTGGAATGGCCATGGTCACGAGATTGAAATGAATGTTGTCTTCATTCGACTTCAAAGGAGTGAGATCCACAAGGGTATTATCGAGCCACTCATTTTCAACCTGAGTGATTGTTTCTTTGATCGCTTCTTCCGATAGATCCGAAGACAATGGAGAGTCAACGCCCAGCTGTTCCAAACGTTTTGGCAAATCTTGTAGTTTTTTATATTGAATCATGTTATTTCCTCTTTTCGTCCTCTCTAAGATAATCTTTTTTGAGGCAATCTGTCAAATGATAAGACATCGAATATATCGATAAAAGAGAAGTTTAGGTTTAGGTAATTTCTTTTCTATCACTTTTTTATATAAGTTAAGAAACCGAGGAAGTTCATTTTTCGAAATCGAGTGCGAAGAATAATAAACTTGATGAGCCAGATCTTGCAGCTTTTGGATCGTTTCGATCGGAAGCTCTGGTAAGGCTGAATGCACTTGATGCACGAAGTCTTTTTGCGTAAAGCTGGTTTCTTCTAATCCCGGGACGACCTTTAACATATCCAAGATGGAGGCAATATAATTTTTTGCCTTCCAATGTCGCATTGCTTTTAGATGATGCAGATAACGAATCGCAAACACAATGATCAAGCTCAGGCACAGAATGATAAATATGACCATGAACAAAGGTTTTATCTTGTTCCAGTTTCTAGAACCTGCAAATCGATTTTGATTCAACAGGGAGAAATTGGAAGTATCATTTTTGATCAAATCTTGGAGTTCTTCTTGATCCAGTCCAGGATATGTCGCATGGATCTGTCCGTTAGAATCCGGAGTCATTTCGACCGGGGTCCAGCCCACACCTTCAAAATACAGCTCGACCCAGGCATGTGCATGATCTTCTGGAATCGAAGCGATATAATGGCCATGATCTTCTTGGAAATCATCAGGATAGACGACATATCCGCTGACATAGCGTGCCGGGACGTCATACATTTGATAGAGTAATGCGGCTACTGATGCATAGTGGATACAATATCCTTTTTGTTGGTCAAAAAGAAATGCTTCTACGACATCCTGGCTTTGTGACATATACCCTGGAGTCCGTGTATATGTTGTATAGTCTTGAAGCAGGCGTACGATCATGGCGGTAACGGCGTTGCGATCGTTCTTAGGGTTCTCTTTGACCAGTTGTTCTAATTTTGGAAGATTTTCTGTTTCGACATCTGTATACGCAAGCTGGATCGATTCTTCGTATGCCTCATTAAAAAAACGCTGATCTTGTGAATATTCTTCCTCGGCAATCAAATCTTTTTGATTCAGATCCAGATAACTGGTCGCATAAAGAGTCTTTTCTTTGATAAAAGAACCTAAGGAATAATAAGGCAAAAGATTCTCATAATCGATGAGATCGGATTGAATCATGATTTGCTGCGGCTCACAATCGGTTTCTTCTGCCAAGGTCATTTGTAAAGAGGTGAGTCGATTCTTGATTTGATAGGGAGAGATATACCTAGAATAGGCGCTTTGGATAAGAGATTCCAGTCGGTTTTCCGTATCCTTTTCCCATTGACCATCCTGATAAGTTGAGCCGGTAAAGCTTTTAAAATAAAGAGGGCTTTCAATGGGTTCATCGCTTTCGACAGTAAACAACAGGGTATCATCCGGATAGTTGTTTCCTCTCCAAATTACACCTGAATTCGCATGGTGAGAATCAATCTCTCCTTTTTGAAAAACGTCATTGATCGTTTCTTCAAAACGGGTGGCCATTTGCGTGGCTGGTGTTTCGATCACAAAAGTGAGCATCCATCCTAAGACACAACCGATTCCGATCAAACCAAGAGGAAGGATCCAATTCTGGGATCGGGTTTGAAAAAGGGGTTTATACCAGACGAAAACTAGAAATCCAAATAATAAAGGGATCCAGTATCCTGAAAAAGAATATCCAGAGACCGCAAAGACACTTAAAAAGAGAAGGATACCGAGAGTAAAGATCCAAGGTTTTGGCCATAGAACCAGAAAGGTAAATAACCACATCATCAAAAAAATGACGATGAGGCTCAGAATGCCATTGATCTCTATAGGCATTTTTGTCGCATAAAGAATCAGATCCATCTCTTCGACCAATCTGTCCCAAAGAAGAATGGAACTCAACAGGATCAGAAAATGACCAATGGCCAAGATCCATATGGATCGATCGGGAAATAAGAAATTCAGTGCTAAATAGATGGTTCCGATACCAAAGAAGCCTAAATAAAGAATAAAGGGCACTTCAATCAATGTGATCGATGCGATGCATGCGCAAAGAAAAAGAATCGCACCATAAAACAACACACTATCCAAAAGGGTTAGTCTGTGCTGTGATGAGGTGCGATTTTTCTCGATCAGTTTGGAAGGTCGCATAGGGTTCTCTTTTTGTATGAATCAACGATTTTATTGTGATGAGATCACTAGATCCGGCGGTTCGCCAGGCAAGGTCACAGGAGACAAAGCTTGATGGGCCAAGAGGTTCGCAAAAGTATGATCCAATTCTCTTTGGTGATCGATACGATAGGCAGTATCGTTCTGATCTTGGGTCCACCATAAGATGACGGGCTGTTTCTGAATTAAAAATCCGAGAAGGATCGAATAGACTTTTTGATAAAAACGAGCATCTTCCAGTTCATCTTGCGGCGTAAAACAAGCTTGGATCAAAGGTGTCTTGGCTTGTTCTTTTTCATAGTCCTTGACCCATATCGTGTCGGTTCGGGAACTCAGTTTCCAGTGAATATGATGAAGTGGATCTTGTTCCTGATATTCACGAATATTTCGAATTTCAAAAGAAGGTTCGCCCACTTGGCCGATCCGCGTTTCGATCTTAAGATCTTGTGATCCTTGTGAGGCTTGTTTCATTTCTAAAAAGATTGGAACCGGATCTGGAAGGATCACAATCGGGATCGTCGTGTTTTCCTTCGTACTTTTGCGATGAAATAAGCCTAACCAGTCATAGATCCAGATCTTATGAAGACTCAGTTCAAAGAAGCCGCAGTCTTTTGCGGTAAAAAGCAGAGGATCTTGTAGATTCAATCGTAAAGATGTTGAACTGTACGGATTTTTCAGTGTACAGAACAAACGAATCTTTCCTGGCTGCAGGGGCTCTTTTTTAACATAAAAAGGATTAGAAACGCATTCATTTTTATGGACAACGATCATCGGCTCTTTTATGGAAAGATGGATTTGTTTTCGGAAAACCCAAGTCAAAAGCCATAAGAAGAGAGCGATGATCAATTCGGCACAAAAAAACCACAGGCCCCAAAGACTTTGAAAGAGGGCACAGATATAGAAAAATAGGATATGGATCACAAGCAGGAGTAGTTTAATCATGATCTTTAACCTTGATTGTTTCTAAAAGTTCTTGAATGATATTTTCTTTGGTACGTTTCTGAGTATATGCTTTAGCGCCGAGAACAAGCCGGTGAGAGAGAATATAAGGGACTTGTTCTTGGACATCTTGAGGAATCACATAGTCGCGGCCCTGGATCCAGGCAGAGGCTTTTGAACACTTGACTAGAGCCATGGTAGCACGAGGGCTGGCACCCATTTGAAGGGTCTCCATTCTTCTGGTCTCGCGGACCAAACGCACGATATATTCATAGATGGCCGGATCCATATAAATGGATTGGATCTCTTCCTGAGCTGCTTCGATCATCCACGGTTCTATAGAAACCGGCATTTTGTCGATTTTAGGTTTCGAGTCTAACTCATGAGCGAGCTTCAATTCATCTTGATAAGATGGATAGCCTAAAGAACATTCCACTAAAAAACGGTCCAGCTGTGCTTCGGGTAATGCTTGCGTGCCGATGGCCTGATCCGGGTTTTGGGTCGCGATAACAAAGAAAGGATGCGGTACATTGCGCGTGATCCCATCGACAGTCACTTTGCCTTCTTCCATGACTTCTAACAGAGCCGATTGTGTTTTAGGAGAAGTTCGATTGATTTCATCAACGAGGAGAACATTACAAAAGACAACACCGGGATGATATAAAAATTTCTTGGATTCGCGATTTAAAACAGAGAATCCGGTCAGATCGGTAGGCATGACATCCGGGGTAAATTGAATTCTCTTGAAATCTAAGCCCAGTCCTTTGGCAAAAGCCAAAGATAATGTGGTTTTACCAACACCAGGAAAATCTTTGAGAAGTACGTGACCCTGACATAAAAAAGCCAGCAAGATCTCGCGGATCACTTCGTTTTTACCAAAGATGATCTTTTGCAGGTTTGATAAAAAGGGCGAGAAATGATTTCGTGTGTTCATAAGGGTTTCTCCATTCTATTATCATTTTATCATGGATTTGTTGATTATTATTCCCAAACCGAGTCTTTAGCATTTTTTACAAGAATTCGATATTTCGTTAAGGCAATCGTGAGGGGATGTGATAGAATTCAATTATGGCAAGAATCAATCGAAAAAAACAAAGACGAAATTTAATGATCTTAGGAATCGGTTTCCTAGTTTTTTTAGGGACTTGTATAGGGATTGTTTCTGGGGTCAAAAGCTTATTTCGAGAGCCGGAAAAAGAACCGGAAAAAGTTCAAGAAGAACCGAAGATCACAAAGGCTGATTATCAAAAGTACGCTGTCGATGAATCGGGAAATATTCCGGTCATGATGTACCATGGGATCCATGATCTAAAAAACAGTGAAACGGAGTATACGGGAGGCAATGTGGATGCGGATGGTTATCAGCGAACAGCCGAAGCATTTCGAGAGGATTTGGATTTCTACTATGAAAATGGATATCGAATGATCCGCCTGGAAGATTACATTCATGGACAGATCGATGTAGAGCTCGGGAAAACGCCTATTGTTTTGACTTTTGATGACGGCTTGGAAAACAACATCCGCGTCTTAGGAAAGGATAAAAAAGGAAATCTAAAGATCGATCCCAATAGTGCGGTCGGAATCTTGGAAGAATATAAGGAGAAGTATCCGGATTTTAACGTGACGGCAACCTTCTTTGTGAACGGCGGCCTTTTTAACCAGCCGGAATACAATGAGGATATTTTAAAATGGCTGGTCAAACATGGATATGATGTAGGAAACCATACGTACTCTCACGTTGATTTTACAACCACAGATGGTGTGACGGCCCAATCGGAAGTGGGCAGTGTCTATGCGATGTTAGAAGAGATCATTCCGGATCAATATGTTCATATCGTAGCCTTGCCTTTTGGTTCTCCGTATACTTTTGATCATCCTATGATCCCTTATATCCAGGAAGGGACTTATGAGGATGGCTCATACAAGACGGAAGCCATGCTGCAGGTGGCATGGGAAGCCGATTATTCACCTTACAATAATCAGTTTAATCCAGCTTTTATCAAGCGAATCCGGGCTTACGACAACAATGGAGAAAATTTTGATATTCAGATGAACTTTGATGCTTTGGAAACAAACCGATACAGATCCGACGGAGATCCGGATACGATCGTGATTCCGGAAGAAAAAGAAGAAGTTTTGGGAAATACGTACGAAAAGAAAGTGATCACATATTCGGTCTAAGGCTTCTATGGTAAAATGAGACCAGGAGGATACGGAGTATGAAATATCAAGTGATTGGCGACAGCGATTGTCCTATTGTTCAAATTGCTTTGGAAAACCAGGAGAGAGTCAAGGTGGAAAGAGGATCTATGGTCTATATTTCCAATGTCAGTTTGGAAGGGAAGATGAACAGTTCTAAAAAAGGACTTGGAGGTGTTCTGGGTGCGATCGGACGCAGTATGACCAGTGGAGAAAGTATGTTTATCACGATGGCCACAGGAACTTCTGATCAAGGTGTGATTGGGATCGCTCCACCGATTCCGGGCAAGATCCACGCACTGAAAGTCGGAGGTTCTACGCAATATCGTTTGAATACCGGTGCTTTTTTGGCTTGTGATCAGAATGTGGAATATTTGATGAAAAAACAAGATCTGGGCAAGGCGATATTTGCCGGGACCGGAGGACTCTTTGTGATGGAAACACAGGGAGAAGGAGATATTCTAGTTTCTGCCTTTGGTGATCTTCTAGCTTTGGAAGTCCATGAGGGCCAGCCGCTGACAATCGATAATGAACATGTCGTGGCATGGGATGCCTCTTTACAATATGATATTCGTGTCGCATCAGGAACATTTGGCTTTACGACCGGAGAAGGGCTTGTGAATGAATTTCATGGCCATGGCACAGTCTTGATCCAAACGCGTAATGTCCATAATTTTGCGGATGCGATTCGTCCATTCTTACCTACATCTTCAAGCAACTAAATGAAAACTGAACCTCAAAATTCTG
>NZ_CALVBG010000005.1 GCF_944325745.1 uncultured Faecalicoccus sp.
TAATCTTAGTTTTTTCAAACAAAAACTATTAGTATTATACATGATAGATTTCTTAAAGTCTATTGTTAAATAGAGTTGATTTTTCACATAAAATATGAAATTTCTAATAAAACAATTGTTGATCTTTTCTAATGATTGTTTTGATCTTCATCATTTGTACCGTTCCATTGACAACTCCCTTTATAGGACAAGTCAAAGTAAGAACTATTTATCTTTCTTCAGTAAAAATATAGATAACAAACATGCAATTATTATGCATAGAGTTGAAATAATCATCAACGCATTATTGAAATGTATAAAATCAAAAAGTCTTACAATTTCTAAGATAATTACAACAATCAAAAGAATTATAATGATTTCATTTTTCATGGATGCACTCCTAATTCAATATCAAATAAAGATACAGTAACTTTATATTTATATTATATACAAGAAGGAATCGTGATGTCGATACAAGATAGGAAGACATCTTTAGAAACGGATAAAGAAGAAATATATAGATTAACAAAATTATAAAACAGTATATAAACAGTATATAAATCGCAAAAAAAAAATAAAAAAAGCCTTAATATTAAGGCTTTTTTGACTATTGGTGGAGCGTAGGGGGTTCGAACCCCTGACCTCTACGCTGCCAGCGTAGCGCTCTCCCAGCTGAGCTAACACCCCAAAAGAAAAAGGGCTAGCCCTTTATCCTTCGATAATTTTCTTGCCGTTGTATTCTCCACAAGAACACATTTTATGAGCAAGTTTATATTCACCACAGTTTGGACAGCGTGTTAAAGCTGGTTTCACCAATTTGTAGTGAGTTCTACGTTTTGCCTTACGTGTTTTAGATCCTCTTCTCTGCTGAACAGCCATGATTACACCTCCTAGTCATCATCCATTTTGAATTCATTTAACTTAGCCCATCGTGGATCGATCTTTTCTTCTTTAGGATCCTGATCCGACAACACCTGCCATCCATCCCCTTTGGGATATTGGTCTCTCGGTAAACGAGTGATATGCATCGGTGCTTCATAGATCACTGCCTGTAAGATCTCCGGATTCAAATCGATCGTATCTTTCTTGACCACGATGATCTCATCATCGTCCTGTGTTACAGGATCGAACGAATATGTAACTTGCGACGTAGTGTCAAATATTACTTCCAGGTCTTCCAGAGTAATGGAATCAGGAACGATCATCACTCCATCCAATTCCAAATCGGAAAAGACCAAAGAAGATTGGTCAAACTGTAAAGTACCAGTTATATGAACCTCTGGAATGGATTTGACTTGAGTATGACGTAGAAAATCGTTATCTTCCACAGAGATCCATTCATCAATAGATATGACTCCATTTTCAGCAATTTGGAAATCTTTTTTGGTAAATTTCACGATTTTCACCTCATGTCGCATTTGATATTATATTAAAAGCCCTGACGAAAGTCAATATAAATGGTAAACTATATTCATGAAAATCACAGGAATCATCGCTGAATATAATCCCTTTCATAAAGGGCATATCTATCATATCCAAAAAGCACGCGAAATTACAAGATGTGATTGCCTAGTTGTCATTGTGACTGGCTATTTTTCGCAACGCGGCTTGCCTTCCCTGCTGTCCAAAAAAGATAAGGCCCGTTTAGCTTTAGAATACGGAGCGAATTTAGTGCTAGAATGCCCGGTTTGTTTTGGATCACAAAGCGCCGACTATTTCGCCCGCTATAATATTCAATCGCTGTCCAGCATTCCCATTGACACCCTTTGTTTTGGCAGTGAAACAAATGATCTATCGGCGCTTGAAAGTCAGTTGGATCAAATGGAGTCAACCCCCATCGATCCTTCGTTAAGTTTTAACCGCAATTTAGAGCGAGAAACAGGTCCCAACGATCTTTTGGCCATGTATTATATAAAATATTGCCGCAAATATGGAATTCAACCCGTTTCCATCCAACGAAACAATGAATATCAAAGTGCTACCCAGACAAGAGCCGATTTTTTTAACGGAAAAGAAGTTCCCTTCCATTCGCTTTTTTTCATCGAACAAAACTGGAACTCTTACTTTCCTTACTTGTCGTTGACACTTCAATTAAGTTCGCCTTCCGAACTTGCACAATATCATCTTGTCAGCGAAGGGATCGAACATCGCTTGCAAACAGCCAGCCAAAAAGCAAGAACCTGGGAAGAATTTCTATCCATGACGATCACAAAGAATTATTCGCGCGCAAGGATTCAAAGAACATGCTTGATGATCTTATTAAAAATCAAGAAAACAGAGATGTTTCATCGCGATTTCTACCAATTAAAAGTGTTAGGGATGGATTCCATAGGTCAAGAATGCCTTAAACAAATTGATAAAGATCGTTTGATCATGCGATTCAATCAAATGGATCCGTTTCTACAAAATATGGAATTAAAAACAAATCGATTATATAACAGCGTCTTGAAAAAACCTGTTCAAGAAGGCTCGGTGATTCTCTATGATCGTTAGTCTTCTTGTAATAGCTTTGATCTTATGCTTGATTTATGCAGCCTACATCTATCGAAGCTATTTTCCGCCCTTACCAAAACGAAAAAAACATTATCCTTATGCCCTATTGTTAGGCTGTCCCAGTCATGACGACGGCAGTTATGCGACCAGTCAGATCAAAAGATGCGATTTGGCAATTCAGGCTTATAAAAACGGATTCTATGATACTTTGATCATCACAGGGGGCGCTGTAAAAAACCAGTATGTTGAGAGTGAACAAATGGCAAAATACATTCTAAACAAAGAGACGATTCCTCTTTGTTGCGAAAAAGCATCACGAAATACTTGGGAAAACTTTCAAAACGCGAAAGAGATGATCCAGGATCAACCGGTGCTCATTCTATCCAGCGGCACGCACATTCGAAGAGCTTGCGCCATAGGGCGACAGTTTTTTAAAGATTATGGCGCTTCTTGGTATCCCGATCATAAACCAAGACACATTTTTCGAGAAATTGTTTCTCGTTGTATTTACATTTCGATAGAACGAAAAAAGAAGCGATGAGCAAATCGCTTCTTTATTGAATGGTACGCACAACTTCACTGACGCTGCGTACTTTTTTTAAATTCGAAATAATCAGCTGAAGATGATTGGCATCTCGAACTGTGATACGAAGTTTTGTTGTTGCGGTCAGATCATTTTCATCCACGCAAGAATCCACGTGTTTCAAATAAGCATTACACTGTTGTAAGGTAGTCACGATATCACTCAACAAGAAATTTCGGTCATCACTATATACGATCAGTTTTACTTCATACCGTTTCTCATCAAGATTCTCTGCCCAACTTACGGGAATCAATCGTTTCTTTTCTTGTAGGATATTCGGGCAATCGGAACGATGAACCTTGACTCCTTGTCCTTTTGAAATATAACCCACAATCGTATCCCCTGGAATGGGAGAACAACAGTTGGCTAAAGATACCGCAATCGTATCAATTCCGGGTACGATTACCCCGCAGCTGGTCGCTTTTTGTTCTTTTGCAGGGGCTTTGTTGAATTGTTTGAAAATTTCTTCATCGCTCAATCCTGACTGTCTTGTTTTCACCAATCGATCAACGACTGCCTGAATCGAAACCCGCCGATTGGCTATTCCAATATAAAGATCATCCAAATTTTTAAAAGACAAGGAATTTAAGATTGACTCTAAACGTTTTGGCTGAAGCAAAGCCTCATCTAATTTTTCACGCTTAAATTCTTCGGCCAGCGCCTCTTGCCCTTTTTTGATCACTTCTCTTCGATCGACGGTCTCTTGCCGTTGTAAGAAAGATCGAATCTTATTGCGAGCATGCCCGCTTTTGACGATCTTGATCCAGTCTTTTGATGGCCCCGGTGAATTTTTGTTCGTTAAAATATCGACTACATCTCCGGTTTTTAAAGGCGTATTCAATGGGACGATCGCTCCATTGACCGTTGCACCCACGGTTTTATGGCCAACCTCGGTATGGACCCGATAAGCAAAATCAATGGGTGTAGATCCGCTTGGCAAGGCTATGACCTTTCCCCGCGGTGTCAAACAATATACATTGGCTTCAAAAATATCTTTTCGAAGCACATTCATATATTCCAATGGATCTTCACTTTCCTCATCAGTCATCATGGAGAAATCTCTGAACCAGGACAGCTTATCTTCAATCTCTTTTTGTTCGATTTCCGGAGCCGAATTGGGCCGTTCTTTGTATTTCCAATGAGCGGCAACCCCTCGTTCCGCAATCGCATCCATATCTTCCGTACGAATCTGGATCTCAAAGATATTTCCGTGCTGCGGTTCTACGATGGTCGTATGAAGAGATTGATACATGTTTGCTTTCGGCATCGCGATGTAATCTTTAAAACGACCTGGAATCGGACGATATGTCGCATGAATATATCCTAATATCTCATAACAATGAGTGACTGTATCGGTAACGATGCGAATCGCTAGAAGATCCAGAATCTCCTCAAATCGTTTATTTTTGGTGACCATTTTTTTATAGATACTATAAAAGTGCTTAGAGCGGCCAAAGATTCGATATGGAATATGATAGTTATCCAAGATCACCTTGATATCTTCGATCATCATATCAACTTGTTCATTCCGCTCTTCTTCCCGCTGTTTGACTAAACCTTTGATCTCATTATATTTTTTAGGATCGATGTATTTGAACGAAAGATCTTCCAATTCATTTTTGATCGCACTGATACCTAAACGATGCGCAATGGGCGCATATACACTTAACGTCTCCTGTGCAATTCTTTTTTGTTTTTCTGGCTTCATGTATTCCAATGTTCGCATATTATGCAAGCGATCCGCCAGTTTGATCAAGATCACACGAATATCTTTTGCCATCGCAATAAATAATTTACGATGATTGTTTGCTTGATATTCTTTCTCATCTCTGAATTGAATATTACCAATCTTTGTAACGGCATCGACCATCGTAAGGATCTCTTCCCCAAATTCGGACTTGATTGTCTCTTCCGTGACTTCATCACAGTCTTCAACCGTGTCATGAAGCAAACCAGCTGCAATCGTTTTCGGGCCACAATGCATCTCAGCTAAAGTATCAGCCACCTGAATCACATGACTGACATAAGGCGCTCCGCTCTTTCGGAACTGACCTTCATGATGTTTCTCGGCAAACTGATAAGCATTCGTGATCAACTGAATATTTTCTGGACGTTTGATGTACGTCTTGATATGTTCCAGGCATTCATCAAAGCTCACTTCTTTTTTATGTGGCACATCAAGCCCTCCTCTTACAATTACTCTCCGTGATAATGGACTAAAGAGAAAAACGGAATTTCAGGAAACCGATCTCTACCTTTTAGATCATCTAATTCGATCACACAAGCGACGCCCACCACTTTGGCCTGCATACGTTCAACCATCTGGATCATCGCTTCGACCGTTCCTCCTGTCGCCAAAAGATCGTCCACAATGACAACCTTTTCTCCCGGAAGGATCGCATCTTCATGGATCTCTAAAGAATCTTCACCATATTCTAGCTGATAGGACTGTGAGATTGTTTTTCTAGGCAACTTGCCTGGTTTGCGGACAGGAGCAAAACCAACCTTGCAGTTCATGGCAACGGGAATTCCAAAAAAGAAGCCGCGAGCTTCCGGTGCAATGATTTTATTCGCTCCTGATTCTGTAACAAATGTACTTAATGATTCAACGACTTCATTCATACAAACGGGATCATCCAAAATGGGGGTCACATCTCGAAAAATGATTCCCGGTTTTGGAAAATCCTCGATATCCGCAATATATTGTTTTAGATCCATGCCATAATCTCCTTTTAAATTACCTCTATTCTACACGAAACATCCCTCGAAAACAAAGGGCTTTTACTTATAAAGAATACGATCAATCACAAAATTAACACGTTTTGTTCCCCGATAATAATTCATTTGCGGTTGCCCTACAAATGCCCGTATCGCATTAACGCTCTTGTCCTTCTCACTTTTAGGAATATTGAAATATAAACAAGTCAAACCCGAATCTAAAGTATACCTTCGATGTTTTCCGTTGCTGAAATCATAAAAGGATTTGATTTGTGTCGCATCTACTTCTATGGCCGGAAATGAAAATCCAGGACCAAACGGCCGTAGATGATCAAGATCTTCTAAAGAAGATACCGTGAGTTCTTCTGGCTGAACACATAAAGTGGGCTTTTGTTCCAATTGCCATGAATAAGTGTTGATCTTCTCACGAACATAATCGACAAATGAATCATAGGCATGCAGATGCAGCGAAAAACCAGCCGCCTGATCATGACCGCCCAAAGCACCATAATCATCAAACCCGCTCAAGAATTCCATACAGTTAAAACCTTCGGGGGAACGCATGCTGGCTTTATAGCCTTCCGGATTCTTCGCGAAGATGATGACCGGCTTTTGAAATTGCGAACAAAGACTGCCAGCCACCAAACCAATGATCCCTTCATGAAAGCTGGGATCCTGCACCATAATAACAGGCTCAGAAGATACACATTTCGATAGTGCCGTTTCTTTCATCTGATTACTGATTTTTTTACGTAAATCATTTAAATGCGTAATCTGCAGATGAAAACTTCGGATCTTTTGTTCCTCTTGATTCAAGAAATATCGTACTGCGTTATTCACATTGGCAAGATTGCTCAAACGTCCGATCGCGTTCAGTTTAGGAACGATCTGAAATCCCACACTTACTTCATTCAAGATGGGATCATCCGCCAACAATGAACAATGTTTTTCTTTTGACGCATTTAAAATCGTTAATCCGTTTTGGATCAAAGCGCGTGTTTGCCCTGTGACCTTCATCACGTCTCCGATGCTGGCAATTGCAGCTAAAATAAGATGATAATCCGTATCAACGGCTAACATTCGTATAGACTCATAAGCCACTCCAGCTCCACACAAGGTCGAAAATTCAGATTCTAAAAGATCCGGATGGATCAGCAGATCACAATTGACATCGCCTTCCAGGCAATGATGATCCGTCACAATGGTTTCCATTCCGTAAGACCTTGCAAGTTTTAGGGCCGTCTGAGCCTTGACTCCATTATCCACTGTGATAATGATCTGATACCCTTTTTGATGCGCCAATGTGACTGTCTCCTCATGGAGGCCATAGCCTTCCTTGATACGATCAGGAATATAAAAGCCGGTTTCGATTCCCATCTTGGTCAAACCATCGACCATAATGGTCGTAGCTAAGATCCCATCGCAATCATAATCACCGGCGACAAGGATTTTTTTATGTTGATTTTTTGCATCTTGCATCTTCTTTAAAAATTGATGCATACACGAAGCATTGCTGACAGGAGCAAGCGGTTGTTTCGTTGTCCAATACTCCCATTTTGATGGATCGGATTCCAAAAAAGAGAGTATTTGTTTTGATAATGAAGATAAATTTTCCATGGTTCAATTATAACACGGGCGTCAAAAAAAGAGTGGTCGCCCACTCTGTTCTATTCAAAAATTGTTCCTTGTACCGGAATTTTAAGATGTTCATAAGCTTTTGGTGTCGCCACTCGTCCTCGCGGGGTTCGATTGATGAATCCAATCTGCAAGAGATAAGGCTCATAGACATCTTCTAAGGTCATCGGTTCTTCTCCAATACTAGAAGCAATGGCCTCTAATCCAACCGGCCCTCCTTTGAATCGTTCGATGATCCCACGTAAATATTTATGATCCACCGAATCCAATCCCAAGTGATCCACCTTTAATCGATCTAACGCATCTTGTGCAACTTCTAATGAAATAATTCCTTCATTGTAGACTTGCGCAAAATCTCTGACACGACGAAACAAACGATTCGCAATTCTAGGAGTGCCTCGTGAACGCATCGCAATCTCTTTGGTAGCGGCTTTATCGATTGTTGTATCCATTACACAAGATGTACGATAAACAATCTTTTCCAGATCTTCCAAAGAATAATATTCTAATTGCGAAACAATCCCAAAACGATCCCGTAAAGGTGCACTGAGATCTCCTGCCCGAGTCGTTGCTCCCACCAAAGTAAAAGGCGGCAGGCTCAAACGGATATTGTGAACCGTGGCACTGTCTTTGCCTACTAATATATCCAGACAATAATCTTCCATAGCCGGATATAAAACTTCTTCTACTTGTTTGGGCAAGCGATGGATCTCATCGATAAATAGAACATCTCCCGGTTCCAACGTTGTCAGGATTGCTGCCAGATCCCCGCTTTTTTCAATGCTGGGACCACTTGTTGTTTTGATATTTCCATGCATTTCATTTGCCAAAATATAAGCTAATGTCGTCTTCCCTAACCCTGGAGGTCCATAGAGAAGCACATGATCCAAAGCTTCCTGTCGCTGTCTGGCGGCATTGATGAATACACTTAAGTTTTTCTTTAAATCCGTTTGCCCGATATATTCTTCCAAAGAGCCAGGACGGAGTGTTTTTTCAAATCCATCCTGTTCCTGCAGATGGGCATCCATTTCTCTATCCAAAATCATACCCCATTTCTTTTTGCCAACATACCAAGTGCTTTACGCAACATTTCGTCGACACTCAAATCGTCTTGTGAAACTAATTCTTTTTGAATCGCAGAAAGTTGGTTGGCACGATAGCCTAAAGCTAAAAGCGCTTCTTTACATTCTTCCCAAATTGGATTCTTTGAATCTGGAGACTGTACAGCTTCCATCACGAATTTTCCCTTCAGATCCAAAACAATTTGAGAAGCCGTCTTAGCACCAATTCCCGGAAGTGCTTTTAATCGCTTGATATCATCCTCTTCAATTGCCTGGATCATTTGTTCACCAGAGCAAGCCCCCAATAAATTCATTGCGGTACGAGGACCAATTCCTTTTACATTGATCAAACGCATAAAGACTTCATAATCTTTTTCTTTTAGAAATCCATATAACAGAATAGCATCTTCCCGGACATGCTGATAAGTATAAACAAAGAGCTCATCTCCGAGTTTTTGCGAGAAAGGATTGCTCATATAGACCTCATATCCAACTCCTTGTACATCCAAAACAATTGAATCTGTACGGATCAAACGAATGATCCCTTGTAAAAAAGCAATCAACGCAATTCTCCTCTCTAATCCAATAAATCCAATTCGACAGGACAGTGATCACTGCCATAAATATCTGTTAAAATCAATGAATCTTTCACGCGATCCATCAATGATTCAGAAGCTAACCAATAATCAATTCGCCATCCGGCGTTATTTTTCCGGGCATTAAAACGATAACTCCACCACGAGTATTGAACCTTTTGGGGATAAAGTGTTCTAAAAGTATCTTTTACATAAGGCAATAAATTTGATTTAAAACTGTCTCTTTCTTCATCTGTAAATCCGGCATTTCTGCGATTTGTCTTTGGATTCTTGATATCAATTTCTTCATTGGCCACATTTAGATCTCCACAGACCAATACCGGTTTCTTTAAGGAACGGACATATTGACTAAAAGCCTGATCCCACTCCATACGATAAGATAAACGTTTTAAACCATCTCCGGAATTCGGCGTGTAGACCGTCACTAAATAAAAGTCCTCAAATTCAGCGGTGATGACACGGCCTTCTGTATCATGTTGTTCCATTCCTAAGCCATAAGATACATGTAAGGGTTCGATCCTGGAAAGAATCATAGTACCGCTATACCCTTTTCGTACGGCACTGTATGCATATTGGTAAGGATATAGATCTTCTGGGATTTCGATCTGATCAGGCTGGGCTTTGGTTTCCTGTAAACAAACGATATCTGCATCCAACGCATCAACGATATCTAAAAAACCTTTATTTATACAAGCTCGGATCCCGTTCACATTCCAAGAAATCAGTTTCATAAAAACAACTCCTCATTTAAGTCTATCAATCAAATCTTCAAAAAAATATACTAAGAAAAGTATACCTTAAAATTCATCATTTTACGAATCAGAAAAAAAGAGATAAGCAATAACTTATCTCTAATTCTCAATAAAATCAAATTGATAACCGAGCATTTGCACAGTGTCGCCATCCATACAACCCGCTTCACGCAATGCCGTATCGATTCCTAAATATCGCATTTTATTCGCAAATTCGAAATAATCCTCTTCTGTATTGAGCTTTTGAATATTGAAAACTCGTTCGATACGCGGTCCACTGATCTCCCAAAGATGATCGCCCAGTTTGGTAACTTGAAGATCGGATTTTTTTTCTTCGAAAGTATAAGTGACCCCTTCGTTAGATGTTCCTTCGGTAACAATAGGGAAAGCAGGAGTTACCGCTAAAAGATCGGCTGCTCTTTTCAGAACCGGTTCCAAGCCTTCATGGATGATCGTTGTCGTAGGATATACTTCAACATCCGGATATTTTTCCTTAAAACGTTCCAGATTCTTTTGTGCATCTTCCAGATCCATTTTGTTAGCGACTACGATTTGTGGTCGTTCTAACAGACGAATTTGATAAGAGCCAAGTTCCTCATTAATGATTCGATAATCTTCTAAAGGATCACGGCCTTCTTCGGCCCCCATATCAAGAACATGAACGATGACTCGACAACGCTCAATATGTCTTAAAAACTGATGACCTAGGCCTTTCCCGGTACTGGCCCCTTCTATCAAGCCAGGCAGATCGGCCATGATGAAACTTCTTCCATCTTTGACCTGCACAACCCCAACATTGGGAGAAATTGTCGTAAAAGGATAATCGCCAATTTCAGGCTTAGCCCGTGAAACAGCATCCAGCAGAGTCGATTTTCCGACACTTGGAAAACCAACAAGCCCGACATCCGCTAAAACGCGCAATTCAACAACACAGTCAAACTCTTCTCCCAGAGTTCCTAACTCTGCATACTTTGGAGCCGTATTGCGACTGGAACGGAAATGAAAATTCCCGCGGCCGCCACGTCCTCCCTTACAGATGATCGTCTGTTGATGAGGTTCCGTCAAATCCGCAATAATTTGTCCTGTGTCTGCTCTTTTTACTATCGTACCTAACGGAACTTTAACGATCTTGTCTTCCCCGTTGGCACCATGCATTTTTTTATTCTTCCCTTTTTCGCCAGGTGTAGCTTTGATCTTACGGTGGTAACGAAGATCTAACAACGTTGTCATCCCTGGGTCCGCTTCAAAGATCACGTTCCCGCCATTGCCGCCATCGCCGCCAAAAGGGCCTCCGTAAGCAACATATTTTTCATGACGAAAACTGACGATCCCATCGCCGCCTTTTCCTGCCTGAACATGAATTTTTACTTGATCGACAAACATAGTGAACCTCCTAAAAAAAGACCCCGTTAGGGATCTTTTTAACTAAGCCTGTGGATAAACTGAAACTTGTTTCTTGTCTTTTCCTAAGCGTTCGTAACGAACAACACCGCTAACTTTAGCAAACAGTGTATCATCTCCACCACGTCCTACATTCGTACCTGGATGGATCTTTGTACCGCGTTGACGATAAATGATGCTTCCTGCATGACAAGACTGACCATCGGCTAATTTTGCCCCTAAACGTTTAGAATGAGAATCACGACCGTTCTTAGTCGAACCAACTCCCTTTTTAGAAGCGAACAACTGATTATCTAATGTGTACTTCAACATGGTTTACACCTCTCTTCTTATCATCTTAATATATTTCTTGTTTGTTTTTATAATGGTTTCTAATTGAATCACCAAAGTTTTTAAAATGATTTGTAATGTATCGCTATCCGATTTGACTTCAATCGATACATAACCACTTTCCATTTGAATCAAGCAACTGTCCTTACATAAAGTTTCAATTGCATTCAATGCACCAACAGACACTGCACTAACCTCAGCACAAACAAGATCCAGCATTTCCGTTGTAGAATTTGCATGACCCGTTATCTTTACAGACAAAATCCGTTGGCTCTTTTGATTCAAGTAGACTTTAATCATAATTAAGCCTCAATTGCAGTGATCTTAACACTTGTATAAGGCTGACGATGACCTTGTTTACGACGCGTAGAAGATTTTTTAGGTTTGTATTTTACAATCGTAATCTTTTTACCTTTACCCTGTTTTTCAACAGTTCCTGTAACTTTAGCACCTTCTACATAAGGTTTTCCTAATTTACCATCGGCATACAGAACTTTATCAAATACAACTGTATCTCCTTCGTTAGCTTCTAACTTTTCAACGAAGATCACAGCATCTTTTTCAACCTTGATCTGTTTTCCACCGGTTTCGATAATTGCGTACATACAGCACCTCCTATTCTATGTTCCTGATACTCGCCATGAAGGTGGGAAAAACCACTTTATGTACCTTTTTTGTGCGGTTGCAAGACCAGAACAGAATCTGCAACGCCGTTATTATACGCAATAAACATGACCGCGTCAAGTAAAGATCACGCTTTCTCCAGATCAAGCCAGGAACATTTTTTGGCAAGGATAGAATTCGGACGATTTTTACTTCCCTGTATGACCACAACTCGTTCTTTTTGAATGTTCTCTTTTTCTTTAGCGTAGAGTTCGGGCATCAAAGTAATATCGATTTTTCCGGATTCATCATCAATAGACACAAAACACATAGTTTGTCCTTGTTTCGTTTTATGAACGCGATATCCTACCACTCGTCCAATCACATTGACATATCCTGTATAAGACTCCATCTGTGATAAAGGAGGACATTTGGGATACTGCGTTTCACGGATCCGCTTTACCGGGTGTTCACTGAGATAAAATCCGTATACACGGAATTCTTTTTGAGAGCGTTCCATTGGATTTTCTTTGATCTTTCGCAGACTCGGTTTCGAAACCACAGAAAAATCAAATCGAATCTGACCATCGACCTCCGTTTTGACCAAATCCGCATAAACTAAGATCCGACCCAAATTATCATGCATGGTTGCGCGATTCAGTCCGAAAGAATCAAAAGCTCCTCCGTCAATCAAGATCCGCAAGCTCGATTCAATCACATGGGCCCCGCTTAAACGAACAACACATTCAATAAAGTTTTGGAATGGCCCTTTTTTTCGTTCTTCCAAAATTGCGGGATAAATCGTATTGCCAATTCCCTTTAAGACTTGAAACGGCATACGCAATCCCTTTTCTTCGATCGTATACTGCCCTTGCGATAGATTGATATCCGGAGCATACACAGGCAGGTTTCGTCCTTGACATTCGCTTAAGTACTGACTCGTCTTTTTTTCGGAACCGATGACGCTGTCAAACAGATTTTGATAGAAATACAAAGGATAATTCGCTTTTAAATAAGCCATTTGATAAGCAATCAAGCCATAGGCATAGCTATGTGATTTATTAAAACCATAGCTGGCAAATTTTTCCATTGTATCAAATAAATCGACAGCTTGTTTATAGGAACAATGATTCTTCAAGGCCCCTTGAATGAAAGTCTCTTTATAAGCTGCCATTTGATCATGTTTCTTTTTCGACATGGCCTTGCGTAAAGAATCCGCCTGCGCTAAAGACAAGCCTCCCACTTTGGTTGCGATCTGCATGACTTGCTCTTGATAGATGATCAAACCATAGGTTTCTTTTAAGATTTCTTTGGTCAAAGGATGCGGGTATTCAATTTGTTCCGGGTGCTCTTTTCGTTGGATGTAAGAATCAATATTCTGCATCGCTCCTGGCCGATATAAGGCTAAAACGGCACAAATCTCTTCAAATCGCGAAGGTTTCATCCTCCTTAACAAGGCCCGGATCCCCTGGCTTTCCAATTGAAAGACCCCGGTAGTATCGGCCCTGGATAAGAGCTGATATGTCTTTTGATCATTCAACGGCAATTTTAAAACGTCAATCTTCTTGGTTGTCTTTTGTTCGATGGTCTTTACGATATGATCGATCGTTGTCAAATTTCGAAGTCCCAAAAAGTCCATCTTGATCAAACCCAATTCTTCCAGATATTCCATGGTAAATTGAGTGGCAACATGGGCATCGTCAATTTGAACCAGCGGACAAACCTTGACGATTGGCTGGTCACTCAAAACAATACCCGCTGCATGGATCGATAAATGACGAGGGAGTCCTTCCAAAGGCAGACAATGCTGGTATAACTCCATCAAAGTTTTATCTTTATTCAAAATACGCGAAAACGCATCGATTTCAGAAAAAGCTTGTTTTAATGTCATTCCCGGCGTATTCGGAATTAATTTCGTTAATTGATCGATCTTGGTCGAAGAGATGGAATACACTCTTCCCACATCGCGTAACACTTGTTTGACCTTTAATGTATTAAAAGTTACGATATGCGACACATGTTCTTTCCCATATCGTTCCTTCACATAATCGATCACTTCATCGCGGCGATCATCCGGAAAGTCCGTATCGATATCGGGCATGGAGATTCGTTCCGGGTTCAAAAATCTTTCAAAAAGCAGATGATTCTTGATGGGATCGATATGGGTGATGCCCAAACAATAAGCAACCAAGGAGCCGGCCGCGCTGCCACGTCCTGGACCAACGTTGATCTCTTTCGACCGGGCATATCGTATAAAGTCATAAACAATCAAAAAATAATCCGTAAAGCCCATTTTGATAATGGTCGAACATTCATATTCTAATCGTTTGGCATATTCTTCGTTCCATTTGTTCGCAAGCCGTTTCGCAAGACCGGCTTTACAAAGCTTGATCAAAAATTGTTTGGAGTCGATTCCTAATTTATTCTGATATGCTGGCAAAGAGCTCTTCGGCATAGCCATTTGAACATTGCACATCTGTGCGATCTCTTCAGTTCGAAGCAAATCTTCCGAATCGTATAAACTCTCCATCTCGGTTTGCGAACGCAAGAAACGATCATTCAAGACCACCAGATCCTGATCATGGATCCGCGCCTGTTTTTGGATTGCTTTGAGTGTTCGAAGCTGAAGTACATCCTCTTTATTTTGATAAAGGATATAAGAAAGCGCACAAGTCAAAAGATCCATTTCCTTTGCGATTTTTTTGACCAATTTATTCTTTTCTTTCCAGAAGCCCGAATCATTGCACAAGATCCCGATATAGAAAGCAGGAAAAGAAGACTGACATGTTTCAAAAAAATGATGAAGCGAAGGTTGATCTTCATGTAAGATCCAGCTATATAAAATATCTTCTTCCTGGATCCCTGTACTTAGCACAATACAATTCTGGGTGTAAGAAGAAAGATCCCTAAGTGAAATCTCCGACCCGCGACTCATTTTTAAGGTTGAAAGTGCATAGAGATCTTGTAGACCTCGATCATTTTTTGCCAGAAGAACAAAGCTTGTCTTCCCGGTCTCAAACAAAACATCGATTTCCAAGCCTAAAATAGGATGAATCTGTTTCTCCATGCACGCTTTATAAAACTTCATAGTTCCATACATCACATTCTTATCCGTTAAAGCCGCATGACGAAAACCGAATTGGACACTGCGGTCAACCAATTGTTCAATGGTTAAACTGGATTCCAAAAGACTATAACAGCTTCGTGCATGTAAATGGACCATCTTCTTCCTCCCGTCTTTTTGTCATTATACCACAGAATTAAAAAAGCCTAAGTCATAGACTTAGACTCAATAGAGATTGAAAGAATAGATTGGCTCAAATTTGCCAAAAGATCGACGATCTCATCCACTTGATCCCGTGTAAGATTTTTGATTCCACAGGCACAGGCATGGCCTCCCCCATGATATTTCTGAGCGATTTCGCGAATATCGATCGTTCTCGAACGTAAAGAAGCGCTGTAATGAACTCCATCATCCATGCGAGTGAATAAAGCCCAGATTTGAATATCATCAACACCGCTCAAAACGTAGACTTTTTCTTTCGCCGACGCAAATGAATGCAAGATGGGAACATAGTCTTCCTGTTCCATGACGGCATATAAGAAATTGTCTTTTCGAGACGCTTTATCCCGAACGATCGTTTCATATTGATAATCATTCCAGGAGCTCGAATAATTGATTTGATCACAGGCAATCACATCAACTCCGAAATCGATGAGATAAGCTGCGGCCAAAAAAGTGTTTGCACTGACACTTTTGGTCGTAAAACGAACGTTATCTGCCACAAGACCGCTATAAAGAAGATTAGCACTATCCAGCGGAAGTTCGGTGCGGTATGCTTTGAACCAAAGAGCCAACATCTCGCAGGTCGCACTCGCTTTCGGATCGATCCATTCAAAAGAACAAAAGGATTCCGTTTGAACGTGATGATCAATACGAATGGTATACGCACACTTTGTATAATTTTGATCATCGACTCGACTAGCGGTAGAGGCATCCAAAACGATTCCCAATGACTGTGGATAAATGTCTTCGCAAATGGAGTCTAAAGACAATCCCATCTTTTTTTGTAACGGTGACCCGGCTCCGGCACAATACACGGATTTATTGGGATAAGCATGGCGAAGCCAAGCAGCCAATCCATATTGCGATCCTAAAGCATCCATATCGGGTAAAATATGGCGAAAGATGATGATCGAGTCATATTTTTGGATCGATTCAATGATCTTAGGATTCATGGCAAAGATTTTTATAGGCATCACGTGCCATGACTAATTCTTCATTTGTAGGGATCAGCCAAACTTGGATCGAAGAATCTTCACTGCTTAATTTTTTCTCGATTCCGCGAACGCCTTTATTCAATGATTCCGGAACTTTAACACCAAATACCGCAAGACGATCACAGATCTTCTGACGCATCAAAGAATCGTTTTCGCCAATTCCCCCGGCAAAGACAATCGCATCGGCTCCGCCCATTAGACCATAATATCCAGAAACTGTTTCTACGATTGAATTGACATAGATCTTCTGTGTTAAGATAGCACGCTCATTTCCTGCTTCCGCTGCCGCTTCCACATCACGTCCATCCGAGCTGATGCCCGATACCCCCAGCATACCCGACTTTTTATTTAAGATCGTATCAATTTCATCAGGTGTATAACCATATTTTTTCTCCAGGAACATGATGATGGCAGGATCAATATCACCGCAGCGGGTCCCCATCATAACACCGGACAACGGTGTAAATCCCATACTTGTTTTGTAAGATTTTCCGTTTTTCACAGCCGTAATACTTGCCCCGTTCCCTAGATGGCAGGTAATGATGTTCATTTCTTCCATCGGTTTGTTTAAGATCTCGCTTAAACGCTGGGTCAAATACAAATGACTTGTACCATGCATGCCGTATCGGCGAATTTCATCTTTTTCATAATATTCATAAGGAATAGGATAAATATAGTTTTCTTTAGGCATGCTTTGATGGAATGCCGTATCAAAAACAAAGGTGTGTTTACATTCTGGCAATGCTTTTTTAAAAGAACGATAGCCAAGAAGGCCTGCCGGATTATGTAATGGTGCCAAAACTTTCAATTCATCGATCTTATCTTCCGCTTCTTTGCTTTCGGGAACAGAATGAGAATAATATTCTCCGCCATGGACCATACGATGGCCGATCGCTTTGATCTCATTTAAATCATGAACGATTTCATATTTGACCAAAACTTCCATTAATTTGCTTACAGCGGCTCCATGATCCGGAATATCTAGAACTTCTTCGATTTTTTCTCCTCTGAACTTCATTCCCACGATCGAGTCTTCCAACCCGATTCTTTCAATGTTCCCTTGCGCAAGAACTTCTTCTTCCGGCATTTGGAACACCTGGAATTTTAAAGAACTGCTTCCTGCATTGACACTCATTACAATAGACATATTGATACCCTCCTATAATAGATTTATGATTGTCTCTTTTATCTTATCATCATTCAACTGTTCTAAAAGTTCAATGATTTTTTTTCTTTTTTCGATATAATGGATCACATTTTCATATTTCTGCAGCTGGGCCAATGATTTTTTTAGACTATCCTGAACAGCAGCTCGCGATATGGATAGCTCTTCGGCAATCTCTGAATAAGAAAAATCTTCTTCATAATACAATGAACAGATCTCTCGTTGCCGTTTTGTCAATAATTGACCATAGATATCAAAAAGAACATTGGTTTCCAATCTATTCATCTTCTAATCCTTTTGTGATTCCCATCAAATAGCTGTTGATATCGAAAGGCTGCAAATCATCCGGTTTTTCACCTAAGCCCAGAAAACGAACCGGGATGTTCAACTGGTCATGGATCGCCAAAACGATTCCTCCTTTAGCGGTCCCATCCATTTTGGTCAAGATGATTCCGCTCACTTGCGTAGCCTCCAGAAACTGTTTTGCTTGAGAGATCCCATTTTGTCCTGTTGTCGCATCCAAAACAAGCCAGACTTCATGAGGTGCTCCAGGAATCTCGCGATCACAGACACGAACCATCTTGCTTAATTCCTTCATCAAGTTGGTCTTTGTCTGTAAGCGCCCGGCCGTATCCGCTAAAAGAATGTCAATTTGATTTTCTTTGGCATAACGGCAAGCATCCACTAAAACCGAACTTGGATCTTGGTTCGGTGCTCCTTTGATACAAGGAACCTCTAATCGATTGGCCCAAGTTTCGATTTGATCCACAGCTCCGGCACGGAACGTATCCGCTGCCGCAACAGCCATAGACATATCTAAATTTTTGTAATATTGGATCAGTTTGGCCGATGTTGTCGTTTTGCCTGAACCATTCACGCCCACCATAAAGATGACGGTCGGCCCTTCTTCATTATAGCGAATAAATCCATCTTGTTCCTGATCGTAAAAATCATGAAGAATGCTGATAAAATAATCTTCCATCGATTCATATTCGTGAATATGCGAAGCATTTTCTTCAAAGCGGTCAACGATCTTTTGCGCCGTGTGAATCCCCACATCACTTTCCAATAAAAGAATCATGATCTCTTCAAGAAGATCATCGTCAATTCCATGGAAACTATTCGATAGAGAACGGATCTTATCGCCGAAACTCTTTCGTGAACGACCTAATCCGCTTAAGTATTTATCTTTATCTTGGTTTTTGATAAAGGCATCTTTGATCGACTGAAATAAAGCCATCGTTAATTGACCTCCTTGGTTTCTACAATATGAACAGCATCTTTCAGCTGTACTTTCAACAGCTTAGAAACACCGTCTTTCTGCATTGTGATCCCATACAAAGTATCGCATTGTTCCATCGTACCCGGACGATGCGTAACAACGATAAATTGTGAACGATCTCCAAAGCGAGATAAGTATCGGGCAAAGCGTTCCACATTGGCCTGGTCCAAAGCCGCTTCGACTTCATCGAAGATGCAAAGAGGCATAACACGTGCCTGCAAGATCGCAAATAAAACACTGATGGCGATCAAGGCTTTTTCTCCTCCGGAAAAAGACTGCAAGTTCTTGACCATTTTTCCCGGAGGCTGTACATCGATCTCAATACCGGTATTCAAAACATCTTCCGGATCGACCATGCTTAATTTGGCCTTTCCACCACCAAACATCGCCTTAAAAATTCCATCCAATTCCTGATTGATTTTTTCAAACATATCCACAAATTGAACTTTCATCGTCTGATCCATCTCATCAATGGCCGACAAAATCGAGGCAGAAGCTCTTTCAAGATCTTCTTTTTGTGAAGTCATGAAATCAAATCGTTCTTTGATCTCCTTGTACTGCTCCGGTGCATCCGGATTGACATTGCCTAATTTTGAAATCTCTGTACGCAAGATCTGTACTCTCTGCTTAGCGGCTTCTAAATCGATATCTTGCTTCTGTTCCTTCGCATGCTCAAAAGTCATTGAATATTCTGTGTTGAGTTGTCTTAAAGCCGTATCCAAATAAGCTTGTTTTTTCGCTTGCTGCAGTTCATGATCGTGGATATCCGCTTGAAGAGCGTTCATTTCTCGTCGGGTCGAACGCATCTGGTTCTCCATTTGTTCTACCGTATTGCCTTTGTCGTATCGTCTTTTCCGCAATGCCTGCATATCGCCGGTGATTTGGTCGATCCGTGCATGCATTTTCGACATCAAAACGACAATATCATCTTCTTCCAGGTCCTTTTTTTCATCATCGACATCCAAGTCTTTATACTCCATCTGTAAAGAATCATATTTCTCTTTTTTGGTAAGATAGATATTCTCCAGTTTAGCCACATCGATCTGCAGCTGCATGCAGACTTCCGTTTCTTTATCCATTTGATTTTCTAACAACCGACACTCATCGTCGTCATGCGAAACCTTAATTTCCTGTCCTTCGATTTGCGAACGAATAGAGTCCAATTCATGTTGGATCGTGATCAATGATGTTTGATTTCGACTCGAACCTCCCGTCATGCTTCCTCCGGTATGGACGATATCTCCATCCAAAGTCACAATCTTTACTCGATATTGCAGACGCTTTGCGCATTCATTGGCATGAAGAAGATTATCCATGACCAAAACATTTCCTAACAAACGGTCTCGAAGATCTTCGTATTTGGAAGCACAAGAAACACATTCATAAGCCCAGCAGATCATCCCTTCCGATTGGGAGGCGATAATCTGCTGATCTTGAGCCGCAAACCGTTTCTTCATGATATTTAATGGCAAAAATGTAGCACGGCCGCTTTTGTTTTTCTTCAAATACGCGATCGCATCGCGCGCCGCCGCCTCATCTTTTGTCACAATATGATAAAGGCTTCCCTGTAAGGCAGATTCTATGGCCTTGGCATGTTCTGGCTGCGCTTTTAATAATTCGCTGACAATGCCCTCGATTCCCGCTAAAGTATGACGGGCATCTAAAACTGCACGTACGCTTTGTTGATGAGAAAAAGGCTGACGAGCAATGTTTTCTAAAACATTTTTGCGGTTCTTTAATTCCTGCAAAACGTGTCTTTGTTGAGATGCCTGCATAGAAGCTTGATTTTCTTTATTCTTTAGTTCGTTCAAGCGTTTTAAATGCATCTCCAGATCGGCCTTTAAGATCTGTAAGCGTTTTTGGCGGTCTTCAAACTCATATTTTGCTTCCTGAAGCATCTGTTTCAGCTCATCTTGACGAGCCAGGGCATCCGCCTGTAAGAGGCGGTATTTTCGCTTCTCATCTAATTCCACCTTTTGTTTTTCTAAGCGGTAACTATCTTCCATGGCTCTTGTATATTGTCCCTGCAGATCATTGATCTGACGATCCAAAGCGTGCATTTCCTGACGATAGTTGGAAATATCAATTTCTTGTTGATTTAAAGAAGCTTCTTTGGAAGTATAGATGGTTTTTGCTTCAAAAAGCGCATGAGAAAGCGATTCGATATCGCGATGCATGGATTCGATTTCTTCAACCAACACACTGATCTCGATTGAAGACAGCTCGGTTTTTAAATTTTGATAGATCTTAGCTTTTTCAGCTTGTTTTTCCAAAGGGGCCAACTGTTTTTCAAGTTCATCTAAAATATCTTGCAGACGATCAAGATTATCTTTTGTCTTTTCTAATTTCTGTAAAGAGACTTTTTTACGCTTTTTATATTTCGCAACACCGGCAGCTTCTTCAAAAAGAAGACGGCGATCCTCCGGCTTCGCATCCGCAAAAGCGCTAATGTTTCCCTGCGTAATAATACTTAAGGAATCTCTTCCCAGACCAGTATCCATGACCAGATCATTGATGTCTTTTAAACGACAAGGTTCTTTATTGATGAAATAACTGGCTTCATTTGTGGAACGTTGAAGTTGTCGTGTGATTTCGATTTCTTCATAGGGCGAAGCAAAAATATGAAGTGAATTATCAAAGACCAATGTCACTTTTGCCATATTGACTGGTTTGCGATACTCACTTCCGCTGAAGATAATATCTGACATACTCGAACCGGAGCGAAGACTTTTCGTACTTTGTTCTCCCAGAACCCAGCGAATCGCATCGTTGACATTACTTTTCCCGCAGCCATTGGGTCCAACGATACCCGTAATATTCTGGTCAAATTGTAAAATTGTCTTGTCCGCAAAACTCTTAAATCCTTGAATTTCAATTCGTTTTAAAAACATAAGCCACCTTCATCCTAGCTTATGTATTGTATCAAAAAGGAAGATAAAAATCGACTGGTCCCTTGAAATTTAAACCCATACTTTCTAAAATAGTACCTATGAAAACAAAAATGAAAGAAAGTATGAAGAATGTATTCCCTCTTTCTTTTGGCGAAGAAGTTGGAAATGCGATCAGCCATGGAACCATGGCATTTCTCTTGTTGTTTGCACTGCCCTATTACGCGATCCGCGCCTATCTTCAAGCAGGAGCTCTTCATGCCGCCGGTATATCGATTTATATCATCTGTATGATCTTCATGTTTCTGGGGTCCTGTCTATACCACAGCATGCCTCATGAAACAACGCATAAATTTGTTTTTCGTAAGATCGATCATATCATGATTTTACTGGCAATCGCCGGAACCTATACACCGGTGTGTCTATCCTTGATGCATAACTGGGTGGGCTATACCGTATTGGCCATCGAATGGATCATAGCATTGAGCGGGATCTTATTAAAGTCTATTTCCAATGTCAATCATAAAGTTTTATCCATGGTGATCTATATGACGATGGGCTGGATGGCCATCTTTATTCTTCCAGTGCTGATCGAGAAATGTTCCCTGCCGTTTTTCATCTTGATCTTAGCGGGCGGTCTGCTCTATACGATCGGGACTTATTTTTATGGGCACCCGCAAAGAAAATTCAACCATTTCATCTGGCATATCTTTATTCTGCTGGCTTCCCTTTGTCATCTAGCGGCAATTCTCTATTTCATGATCTGAGGTTTACGAACCTCTTTTTTTGTCGACTAAAAAAAAGAAGCATCATGCTTCTTTTAGAATAAACGAAGAATATCGTTATAGGTTGCAAACAAGAACAGCCCGATCAACAAGATGAAGCTGACCATGATCACATTCTCAACGATTCGCGTGCTGATCTTTCTGCGGAAGATCTTTTCTAAGATCAAGATCAAGATCCTGCCGCCATCCATGGCCGGGATAGGCAATAAATTAAAGATCCCAATGTTTAAAGAAATCATCGCGAATAAAGAAATATAAGAGTCAAGGCCTTGGGTTGCCGCTTGCGTTGTAACTTGGGCTATTCCCACAGGACCTGACAAATTCTGTAAACCTTCCCCCTGTAACAGATGGCCTAAAGCCCGATAGATAGAGGTTCCCGATTCAAACATGTCGATCGTTCCATAATAAAAACCTGTATACCAAGGCACATAGTGAGCATTCGCCGACACAATATAACCTAACGTATAGGTATTGGTCTCTGGATCTTTTTGGGGTTGAAGATTCACTTCAAAAACATCATCATCGCGCTGAATGGTTGCTTCCAATGATTCCGGATGATACTGGATCCACTCCAAAAGATCATATTGCGTTTCCGGTTCTAAAGAATCCGTTCCGTTTGTCACCTTTAAAATGTGATCGCCTTCTTGCAGACCGGCTTGTTCTGCCGCTTGTCCCGGAACAATTTCATAAACAACCGGTAATGGATCCTCTACCACGTAGCCCTGGGCCATGGCAAGACCGATATACAGCACCCAAGCCAGTAAGATATTCATCACAACTCCGGCAACCATCACACAAATTTGTTGCCAGCGAGGTTTGAAATTTAATCTTCTGGATTCATCCAGATCCTTTAACCAATCTTCTTCCTCATCTTGAGAACCATCTTCTTCGCCAGCCATCATCACAAATCCGCCAAATGGAATCGCACGAATCGAAAACTGCGTTTCTTTCCCTTGTTTAGCATAAATCAAAGGGCCCATTCCTAGCGAAAACTCTTTACAGTATACACCAAAATGACGAGCAACTAGAAAATGCCCCAGTTCGTGGATCACGATGATCACACTCAACATGAAGATAAAAGCGATCAATCCAATGATCAGATTCATGTACATCCCCCTTAAATGATAAAAAATGAACTCAGTGCTCCAAACAACAAAATATTCATTAATAACGAATCCACCCGATCAAGGACGCCCCCATGACCGGGCAATAGATCCGAATAATCTTTGATGCTGTAATGTCTTTTAATCGAACTGAAACATAAGTCTCCAAACTCCGCAACCACCGGACACAAAAGACAAAGCAGAAACATCAAACCCAAATGGACTTGTCCCAGATAAAAGAATGTCGGGATCCATCCAATCAAGAATCCGCTCACGATACCGCCAATAAAACCTTCCCAACTCTTTTTCGGAGAAATTCTCGGGTTCATCTTATGACGGCCATAGCGTCTTCCAAAAAACCAAGCCCCCGTATCCGATCCATAAGTAGCAAAGACGATAGAGATCAAGTACAGATGATTTTCCTGGATTCGGCCAATCGAACGGTAGATCAAAAAGAAGCTCACAAAAAAGCTGATCATAGAAAAAGCATTCGATATCGTAAAAGTCTCTACAAAGATATTTAAAGACCAAAAATAAACAACACAAACGATCAAAAACGCAAACAGGTATGCATTGGGAACAAATCTTGAAAGAAATGTCAAAGCCAGGCAACTCGAGAAAATATAAGGCGGCCAGGAAGAAAACTCCTTTTGTACATGGAGCCATTCATAACATCCGCCCGATAAGATCAATATGGCTAAGATCTCAAGCGGGATCCCGCCCAAAACAACCGGAGGAATACAAATCAACATAACGATCAATGCCGTAATAATGCGAGTCTTCATGACTGGATCCCTCCAAATCGACGATCACGATGATTAAATTCTTCAATACAGCGATCCAATTGTTCTTCATCAAAGTCTGGCCATGCGACAGATGTAAAAATCAATTCCGCATAAGCAATCTGCCAAAGCAAAAAGTTCGAAATTCGCAACTCTCCGCTCGTGCGGATCAGTAAATCGATCTCTTCTGGGATCATGAGATAATCCGCCAGCTGATCTTCATCCAAATCGTTGGCACGTTGATGATTAGCTACTTGTTGCGCATATTGACGAATACCTAAAACTAGTTCCCGACGAGAACCATAATTGATGGCAATACAAAGTTCCAATCCCGTGTTCTCTTCTGTCATCGAGACAGCTTTACGAATCACCTTTTGGGTATCCGCCGGAAAACGTTCCAATTCACCGGCAAAAGTAACTTGGATATTATTTTCCATCAGTTCTTTGATATAACGATTAAAAAACAGACCTGGCAACTTGCACAGATAGCGGACTTCATCCTCTGGCCGTTTCCAGTTTTCCGTGGAAAACGCATAAAGAATCAACTTTTTGACTCCTCTTTTATTGGCGTGCAAAGCTACAGTTCGTATCGTGTCCGCGCCTTGTTTATGTCCGGCTGTGCGCGGCAAGCCTTTGGCTTTGGCCCAGCGTCCGTTTCCATCCATAATGATCGCAATCGTCTTAGGTACGTTCATCCTAAACCTCCTAAAAAAATTTGCCCAATGTAGATTGGGCAATCACATTATACACTTAAGATTTCTTTTTTCTTCTCTTCGACGGTCTTATCGATATCTTTGATAAATTTATCGGTCAACTTCTGAGAAGCTTCCAAATCTTGTTTCCGGTCATCTTCCGTCGCTTCTTTATCTTTTTTGATTTGATCATTGGCATCACGGCGAATATTACGGATGGCAACTTTTGCCTCTTCTCCATATTTTTGTGCCTCTTTTGCCAATTCTTTACGACGATCTTCAGTCAGCGCAGGAATTTGAATGCGGATACAATCCGCTTCTGCCTGAGGATTCAAGCCTAGATTAGCTGCTTGGATCGCACTGTTGATCGATTTGATGATCTGACGATCATAAGGACGGATCACTAACTGTGTTCCCTCAACAACTTGGATCTGCGCCATCTGATTGATTGGCGTCATCGATCCATAATAATCCACCTGGACACGATCTAAGATCTGCGCATTCGCACGTCCTGTACGGATCGTACGAAGATTCGATTCTAAATTCTCCATAGCGGTCATCATTTTCATTTCAGCGTTTTCTAAATAGTCACTCATAATATTCTCCTTATTTCTTTTTTGTAACAACGGTGCCCGAAACCTTCTGGGTGACCGCATTCAGGATATTTCCTGGCGCATTCATATTGAACACAACCAAATCAATATCATTGTCCATACACATACTGATGGCAGTCGAATCCATCACTTGTAAACCTTTATTCAAAACATCCAAGTAATTCAAAGTATCAAATCGTTTTGCTTCCGGATGTGTTTTAGGATCACAATCATAGACGCCGTCTACACCATTTTTGGCCATTAGGATCACATCAGCATCAATTTCACTAGCTCTTAAAGCAGCCGTCGTATCGGTTGAAAAATACGGTGAACCCGTTCCGGCTCCAAAAATGACGATACGTCCTTTTTCCAGATGGCGAATGGCTCGGCGCAAAATAAATGGTTCCGCAACCTTTTGCATTTCCACAGCAGTCTGTACACGCGTTTGAACACCTTCCTGTTCCAAAGCATTCTGTACAGCTAAGGCGTTGATCACAGTCCCCAGCATTCCCATATAATCGGCCTGAACCCGATCCATTCCCAGATCGGCCATCAGTTTACCGCGGATAAAGTTTCCCCCACCCACGACAATCGCCAATTCTACACCTAGGTTTTGAACTTCTTTCAGTTCACGGGCCAAACTTTTGAGAGTGCCTGGATCTAAAGCCTGCCCATTTTTTGACAGAGCTTCTCCACTCAACTTTAATAGTACTCGTTTATACATAAAGATCTCCCTTTATTGATTCAAAACGATTATACACTAAACAAAGAACAAAAAAAAGGATAACCGCTTATGCGATCATCCTGAGTTTAATTAAAGAGAACGCAGCGCTTTGACTAAGGCTGTCTTAGAAGTAGCTTGCTCATCTTTTTCTTTGATGATACGAGCCGGTGTCCCAGCTACAACAACATTTTCAGGTACATCATCGATCACGACAGCACCCGCCGCTACAACCGCTCCTTTACCGATATGGACACCTTCGACCACGACCGCATTGGCCCCAATCAACACATCATCTTCCACTATGACAGGTGTCGCACTAGCCGGTTCGATGACCCCAGCCAAGACAGCACCAGCCCCAATATGACAATTGTCTTTCACAATGGCCCGACCGCCTAAAACCGCACCCATATCGATCATGGTTCCTTTTCCGACATAGGCGCCAATGTTGAGGATGGCCCCCATCATGATCACCGCATTTTCTTTGATCGTGACTTGATCACGAATGATGGCCCCCGGTTCAATACGAGCAGGAATGTCCTTAAGATCCAACAAAGGAACCGCACTATTTCGGCAGTCATTTTCGATCATCACATCAAGATCTGGATGAGACTGAAGAACTGGATAAATATCTTGCCAATCTCCAAAGACGATATTTCCATACACTTTACAGTGGGGCCACGAAATGGAAGGATCGCCATTAAAATAAATCTTGACCGGTGTTTTCTTCGGTGCTTTTTGAATAAATTCAATAATTTGTTTCGCATCCATATCAATCGATCAACTCCTTCATCGAGTAAAGTCCGGGTTCTTGATTCTCTAAGAATTCAGCAGCTTTTAATGCTCCATTCACAAAGATCTGTCGACTGAGGGCTTCATGTGAAAATGTCAAGATTTCATCCTGACCACAATAAAGCACACTATGTTCGCCGGCAATAGTGCCCCCGCGCACCGCATGGATCCCGATCTCTTTTTGCCGAGCTCCTACCATGCCTTGACGCCCAAATACATGTTCAAATTCGTGGTTCGGATCCATGGCCTCAAGCAGAGTCAGAGCCGTCCCGCTGGGCGCATCTTTTTTTTGATTGTGATGTTTCTCCACAATTTCCATATCAAAATCTTCTTTGAGTAAGGGAGTAACTTTTTCGATCACTTGTTTTAAAACCGCAATCCCCAAAGAATAATTTGTCGCATAAAATACCGGTACAAAGCAAGATAGATCCTGGAGTTTCTCAAGGTCTGTCGCTTCTAGACCGGTAGTCCCATAAACCAAAGCATTGCCGTTCTTTTTAGTGTAGGATATGACCCAATCCAGATTATCACGATGACTAAAATCAATGACCATATCAACGGATACATTCAGTTTTTCTTGATCTGTACAATCAAAACACCCGACAACCTCATGCCCTTTTTTTAGAGCACTTGATTGAATCAGAGTTCCCATTTTTCCTTTTCCAATAACCGCTATTCGCATAATCCCTGCTCCTGTAAAGCAGCCTGCAGGCGCGCTAAATTCTTTGGATCCATCTCACATAACGGCAATCGATAACCGCCAACCTGCATTCCCATGAGATTCATTGCCGCTTTGACCGGGATAGGATTCACTTCGCAGAAAAGCGCATGGATCACATCTAAGTATTGAAGCTGCAATTCCAAGGATCGTTTTACATTCCCTTGATGAAAGGAGGAAACAATATCGTGTGTCTGTTGCGGAAGGATGTTGCTTAAAACACTGATGACCCCGCTGGCACCGATCGAAAGCATACTGGTGATCATATCATCATTGCCAGAATACATCGCAAAATCATCACTCAAGTATCGGGCAATGTTGGTCGCATAGGAAATATTGCCGCTGGCTTCTTTGATACCGCAGATATTCGGATGTTTTGAAAGTTCCTTGACAACTTCTTCTGAAATCGAACAGCCGGTTCTTCCCGGAATGTTATAAAGAATCGAAGGACAAGATGCCTGATCCGCACAGACTTTAAAATGCCGGATCATTCCTTCGGTGTTTGCCTTATTGTAATACGGTGATATCAACAATAGCGCATCGGCCCCCATCTTAGAGTATTTGATACTTTTTTCCAATTGTGTCTGGGTACTGTTGGATCCGGCACCTACGATCACCGGAACACGACCATGGACCTTATCGATCGTAAACTGGGCAACCTGATCATCTTCTTCGTGAGTCATGGTTGTACTTTCCCCTGTGGTTCCCAAGACAAGAATGCCGTCGGTAGAATGCGAAATTTGAAATTCGATCATCTCTTCGATCTTTTCATAATTTACACTGCCATCTTCATGAAATGGAGTGACCATTGCGACAATGCTTCCTTTAATCGTTTTCATAAATAAATTCTCCTTTTGCGATACATTTAGCCGGACCCGTCATTTTTACATGGTCCTGATCATCGATCTGGATTTTTAGTTCTCCTTTCGGCAAGGATACGGTGACTGTACTTTCACATTTTCCCAGATCATGAGCACAAGTTACCGCTGCACAAGCACCGGTTCCACAAGCCAATGTGATCCCGCATCCTCTTTCATACGTCTGCATTCGAATATGATGAGGATCCATGACCTGGACAAAGTTTACATTGGTCTGCTTTCCAAACATTGGATCTTCACAGATCTCTTTTCCGATCCGTGCCATATCAATGCCGTCCAGATCATCGACAAAGACGACAGTATGGATCGTACTGTGAAATAAAGTATATAAATAGAATTCTTCATTCCACTTCGTTTGATAAGGCAAACCCCAGATCTTGTGTTTCGTACCAACCAACGAAAGATCATTGCGGTCTGGTTGGCCCATATCGACCTCAAATAAGGAGTCGTTTTGTTTGCGGATCACTTTGATACCCGCAAGAGTCTTGACCGGAAAACAATCGCGATGAACGATTCCTTTATCGATACAATATTTGGAAAAACAGCGGATGCCATTGCCGCACATCGGAGCTCGCGAACCATCCTGGTTATAATAGATCATTTCCAATGGATCACTCTTGACCATAATAAATCCATCCGCTCCAATGCCAGTGTGACGATCACAGATCTTTGGGATCAAATCCGAAAGGATCGAAAGAGGAAATGAAGCTTCATTCACTAAAATAAAGTCATTTCCACATCCGTGATATTTACTGAACACAATTTTCATCGCACATCCCCTTTCAAAAGATCTTCTAAAGATTCCCTTTTTACGATCAGCCGCGATTTTCCATCTTTGACAAACACAACAGCTGGGCGAAGATTTCGGTTATAGTTATTAAACATGCTGAAACCATAGGCTCCCGTAGAATAAACAATTAGAAGATCTCCTTGTGAAAAAGGCTGCAATTTGATTTCCGGAATCAATACATCCCCTGATTCACAACACTTGCCCGCGACACAAACTTTTTGATCCTTCCTAGAATCCATTTGCGTCGCCACATCTGCATCATATTGCGCCTGATACAGACAAGGACGAATGTTGTCACTCATTCCTCCGTCGACAAATAAATACCGTTTATGAGGTGTCTGTTTCGAAAACCCGATCGTATATAACGTTGAACCAGCTTCCCCTACAATACTTCTGCCAGGCTCGATCATGATCGTTTTTACATGGGTTTTCTGATCGACCTGTTGTTGGGCACAAGCATCTAAGATCGTTTGACAAACCTCATGAATGGGAATCGGTTGGTCTTGATCGGTGTAGTGGATCGCAAATCCACCTCCCAGATCCAGCTTAGGACAAGAGTATCCATCTTGTTCCAAATCCTTGATAAAAGAAAACATGGTCTGCACTTCTTTGATAAAAGCTTCTTTTTCAAAGATCTGAGATCCAATATGAGCGTGAAGTCCTTCAAAAACGATTTGTTTATGTGTTTTTAAAGATTGAATCAACACTTTGATCTCATCCCTCGAATAAATGCTGATTCCAAATTTAGAATCAATATTCGCCGTTTGGATAAATTCATGGGTATGTGCTTCAATGCATGGATTGATCCGCAGCATGACCGATAATACTTTATCGGTTTTTTCAATACATGCTTTCAATGCGTCTGCTTCTTGCAGATTGTCGACAAAAAAATGATATATGTTATGCTCGATCGCATAATTGATCTCTTCCAGGGTTTTGTTGTTGCCATGGAAATAGATTCGATTGGCATCAATGCCGGCTTCCAAGGCTGTGGCAAGCTCTCCCATAGAAACAACATCCACACAAAGATCTTGTTCTTTGATCAAACGCAGCATGCCAACACAGCTAAACGCTTTGGATGCATATAAGACTTCGGTCGTAAAATCCGGATGAACAAAGTTTTGTTTATAAGATTGACATTGTTGGATCAAACGCTTTTCATCATAGACATATAAAGGGGTTCCATACTGTTTTGCAAGTTCAGTCACGGGAACTCCTGATATTTTTAAGATCTTTTCCATTGGATCCCTCCTAATGATTAAAAAAACCAGCAAGCTATCTCTCGCTGGTTACCAACTGATTTGATAGCTCCCCTACAAATGTAGACAGTCCGATAAATATTCTTTATCGGCCCACCACTTCTTTTTGCCAAAAAAAGCAGTTCGGCAGAATTGCCCCCGATCCAGATCACAGCCCGCCAGCTCCCTGGTCATCTTCGTTTCTGCGCCTCTATCTTGAAAACATTATACATAGTATGAAAGAAAATGTAAAATGCTTTGTATAAATTTTCATTTTAAATTACAATAGAATCATGTTAGAAAAAATTCGACAATACCGACAGGATCTGCATCAAATTCCAGAATTAGAATTAGATCTGCCCAAAACCCAAGACTATATTCTTTCGATTTTAAAAAAAATGCCTTGCGAACTTTACAGTCCTATCCCCTCCAGCGTCTTAGCGTTTTTTGACAATCACAAACCAAATACGATTGCGTTTCGAAGTGATATGGATGCCTTGCCGGTCGAAGAGAAAACAAATCATTCATTTCCCAGCCGACACAAAGGAATCATGCATGCCTGCGGCCATGACGGACATATGGCCATGTTATTGGGATTCGCGGATTATTTGAAAGATCATTACACACAGTTTGATGCGAATGTGCTTTTGATCTTTCAACCCGGGGAAGAATCTCCGGGAGGTGCAAAATTACTCTGCGAAGCGGGATGTCTAGACACTTTTCATGTTACTCAAATCTACGGAACTCACCTATGGCCAAACCTTCCTCAAGGCGTCATAGCGACAAAAGCCGGCCCCATGATGGCGCGCAGCAGTGAAGTCAACATCGAGATCCAAGGCAAAAAAAGCCATGCCGCTACCTATCAAGAAGGGATCGATGCCCTGGAGATTGGAGCTGATTATTTAATTGAAATATATACTAAACTAAAACAAATACCCGATGACATTCCCTACTTATTACGTTTCGGAAAAATGAGCAGCGGGGATATCCGCAATGTCGTCAGCGATCATACGCGCTTGGAAGGAACTCTAAGAGCTTTGGACGATGCTGTTTATCATCGATTGATTACGCTTTTAAAAACAACGGCAAAAGAATATCCAGGTTCATTTACCTTTGATATCAATGAAGGCTATCCTCCCGTGACAAACGACAAAACATTAGTTAAAAAACTCTTCACCTTTTTGCCAGAGCTTGTTCTTTTGGACAAACATGAAATGATCACCGAAGATTTCAGCTGGTATCAACAGTATGTGCCCGGTGTATTCTTTTTTCTAGGAACCGGCACCGGCATCCCCTTGCACAATGACCACTTCGATTTTGATGAGAGCATCTTAATAAATGGAATTACAAATTATATCCAAATTCTAGAACATAGTAAAAGCATCGGATAACCGATGCTTTTAAGCTTTTGGAGATGTGACGATCAAAGCCATGAAGACCACATCTTCCTGCGTATTGTTTGTAATCGAATGACCGCGTCCATCTGAACAGAACATGTGCTCACCCGGATGCAGGATCACTTCTCTTTCGTTGTTGTCGTTGATCGTAGGCGTTCCTGAAAGAATAAAGTAATCTTCTCCGTTTCCTTGATGAACGTGATATCCCACCGAACATCCAGGCTTCAATGTGATGCGAGCATATAATGTATTATATCCATGCATCTCTTCGGCTGATAAGATGTATTCAAAATGAACAGTGCCGTTTCCATTTTGTACATTGCTTCGATCTTCTATCCGCATATTTATTCTCCTTTCATCAACAATACCATAACTGCTTTTTGGACATGAAGGCGATTTTCTGCTTCTTCAAAAATCTCATCTGCATGATCTTCAAAAACTTTTTCTGTAATTTCCTGGCCGCGGTAAGCCGGCAGACAATGTTGCACCATTGCTTCTGGTTTTGCCAAAGACATCAACGCATCATCCACCGTATATCCTTGGAATGCTTGTTGACGAATCTCTTTTTCCTCTTCCATCCCCATGCTGGCCCAAGTATCTGTAATGACGACATCTGCATCCTGAATTGCCTGTTTGGGATCGGTTGTCAAAGAAAAACACGTATAGTTCTTGGCAAAATCTAAAACTTTAGCATCCGGTTCATACCCTTTTGGAGTAGCCACTGAAACTTCCATCCCCGCTAACAAACCACCAACGATCAAGGAATTTGCCATATTATCGCCATCCCCAATATAGCACATTTTTAGACCCTCCAAAGTTGAATAATGTTCTCGGATCGTCATTAAATCCGCTAAAACTTGACAAGGATGAGAATAATCGGTCAATCCATTGATCACAGGGACAGAGCCATAATACGCAAGATCCTCGACTTCTTTTTGATCAAACGTACGGATCATCAGCAAATCGAGATAACGCGATAGAACACGAGCAGTATCCTGGATCGGTTCTCCTCGTCCAATCTGCAAGTCTCGGCTCGATAAAAACAGAGCTTGACCTCCCAATTGATAGACGCCGGTCTCAAAAGAAACACGAGTCCGCGTGCTGGATTTCTGGAAGATCAATCCTACGCTTTTCCCTTCTAGATAACGATGAGGGATTCCGTGCTTTTTTTCATATTTAAGCTGATCCGCAAGATCTAAGATTTCCATGATCTCCTGCTTGGAAAGATCTTGCATTGTTAATAAATGTTTCATTTAAAAACCTCCTGAAATGCCTTGATAACCGTATCGATTTGTTCTTTTGTGATAATTAGAGGCGGCAGCAAGCGGATCGCATCTTTTCCAGCCGTCAAGACCAGTACCCCGTGTTCGCGCAGAGCGTGAACATATTGAGTTCGTTTTTCTGGATCGACAATGACCCCGACCATCAATCCCATGCCACGAACTTCCCTGATCTCAGAAGAGACGATCTGTTTTAGATGCTCCATCAAGTAGTCGCCTTTTTCTTGAACGTCTTTTAAAAACTCAGGCTGATTCACAATACTTAAAACGGTCTGGGCTGCCCGGGCACTTAAAGGGTTGCCACCGAATGTAGAACCGTGTGTTCCCGGTGTCAGTACATCGGCACATTTTTGATCGACAAGGAAACCTCCAATCACGACGCCTCCTCCAAGCCCTTTGGCCATGGTCACAATATTAGGATGGATCCCATATTGTTGATAACAAAATAACGAGCCGGTTCTTCCAATCCCCGTCTGGACCTCATCGACCGCAACCAGGATATCTCTTTCCTGACAGATCTTTGCGATAGATTGTACAAATTCTCGACCCAACGGAAGAACGCCGCCTTCCCCTTGGATCATTTCCATCATCACGCAGCATACACTGTCATCCAGTTTATCGAGAAACGAAGAAAGATCGTTCGCTTTGACATAATCAAAACCTTCCGGAAAAGGGTCAAAATCGTGATGAAACTTATCTTGTCCCGTTGCCGTCAATGTCATCATTGTTCTTCCGTGAAAAGATTGAACAAGACTCAAGATCTTATGTCGTCCTTTTCCATAATGATCTTGCGAATACTTCCTTGCCAGTTTGATCAAGCCTTCATTGGCTTCCGCTCCTGTATTGGCAAAAAACATTTTAGACATCCCAGTGGCTTCTACTAATTCTTTCGCAACCAGAACCATAGGTTCACTGTAAAAAACATTGGAACAATGCATCAATGTTTGAACCTGATCCTGGATGGCCGCCACTAATTCGGGATGATTATGGCCAAGGCAATTCACACCAATTCCTGAGGTCATATCAATATACGCATTGCCTTTATCATCATAAAGAAGACATCCTTGTCCTTTGCTCAATAGAATATCCTCGCGATGATAAGTATGCATCACATACTTTGATTCCATATCTTTGATTGATGAAAGATCCATACAATACCTCCTAATAAAAGACTGTTCCCACGCCCTGATCACTCAGAAGTTCGATCAAGATCGAGTGTGGAATACGACCATCTTGTATATTGGCAAAATGAATACCCTGACGAATAGCCTCTACACAACATTGAACTTTGGGGATCATCCCGCCAGAGATAATTCCTTTCTTTTCCAGAGCAGACACTTGCGAGACTTGAATGGAAGGAATCAAAGAATCGGGATCATTGACATCTTCCATCACACCGCTGACATCGGTTAATAAGATAAATTTTTCTGCTTTGAGAGCAATGGCAATCTTTTCAGCTGCCAAATCGGCGTTGACGTTATAATTCACATCTTCATCAAAACCGCGTGCTAAACTGCTGATGACCGGAATATAGCCATGATCCAGCAGCTGACGCACCAAAGTCGCATCCACTTTGATAATATCCCCGACATACCCATAATCAGTTCGATAGATATCTGTATGACGTAAAGCTTTAAAAATAGAAGCATCTAATCCGGAAAGCCCGACCGCCTTACCTCCCGCCTTCTCTAACAAGGAAACAAGATCTTTATTGACCTTACCGCATAGTGCCATTTGCACAAAGTCTATTGTCTGCTCATCGGTATAGCGCAAACCGTTGATGAATTTCGATTCTTTTCCGACTTGATTCAATAACTTCGAGATCTCAGGACCCCCGCCATGGACAAGCACCACCTGGACACCGACCATGTTCAATAAAACGACATCTTGAATGATCGCCTGTTTCAGTTCTTCGTTGACCATGGCATTCCCGCCATATTTGATCACGAGAACTTTTCCCCGATATTTTTGAATATACGGAAGTGCTTCTACTAAGATCTGTGCTCGATTTTGTGTATTCATGTTCGATAATCTCCATTGATCTTTACGTAATCATAAGTCAGATCACAGCCCCAGCAAGTAACGACTTGATCTTTTTGTCCTAAACAAACTAAAACTTGGATAGAGTCAGCGCTCAATATTTTTTTCGCCATCTCTTCATCAAAATCTAATCCTCTTCCTTGTGAGCAGACTTGGATCTTGCCAAATTGAGATGCAAACGAAACATCTACTTTGGAAAGCTCAAAGTCTACACCAGAATATCCCATGGCACATAATACGCGTCCCCAGTTCGCATCCGATCCAAACATGGCTGCCTTGAATAAAGAACTGGAACAGATTGATTTTGCCAAAGTTTCCGCTTGTTCTTCAGTTTCAGCCTCATAAACAGTCACACTTAATAAACGGCTGGCTCCTTCTCCATCGGCCGCAATCTGGATCGCGAGATTTTCCATCACAGTTTTCAACGCTTCTTTAAAAGAAGCATATGCCTCATCTTCCATTGTGATGGGTTTGTTTCGTGCCATTCCATTCGCCATCACGACACACATATCATTGGTCGAAGTATCGCCATCGACACTGACGCGATTAAATGTTTTTTTCGTATTCTCCAACAAAGCCTTTTGAAGTAGCTGGGCGTCAATTGCGACATCACAGGTTATAAAAGCCAGCATCGTCCCCATATTGGGATGGATCATCCCAGACCCTTTACAGATCCCGCCAATATGACACGGGATCCCATCGATTTCAAAACGGACGGCACAATCTTTCGAACGCGTATCGGTTGTCATGATCGCCTGAGCAGCGACATCCGATCCGTCTTCTTGCAGTTGGATCTGGCTGACACCTTCCTCAATACACTGAATCGGAAGTTCTTGTCCGATCACGCCGGTACTGGCCACGATCACATCTTCAGAAGAAATCCCAAGAGTTTGCGCACAAGCCGCCCCTTCTCGCAGTGCATTTTCTCTGCCATGCGGGGCACAAGCATTCGCATTGCCCGAATTACAGATAATCGCTTGCGCTTCATGATTTTCTAAATGTTCTTTGGTGACATAGATACAGTCGGCCTTGACTTGATTGGTGGTATAGACAGCTGCCGTTTGTGCTTTCTTTTTTGAATAGATGATCGCCAGATCCGACTTGGACTGCGATTTTCGAATACCACAATGACAAGCCCCGGCAAGAAATCCTTTCGGTGCGCATACACCGCCTTTGATCAACTGCATACTTACACTTCCTTCCTTTAAAAATTCAATCCTTTCGTCTCTTCTATTCCTAACATTAAATTCATATTTTGGATAGCGGCCCCGCAAGCTCCTTTGCCTAAATTATCAAAAAGAGCACAGATCAAAACTTGCTCCTCATTTCCTGTTACGATGATCTCCAGATCATCCCGATGCGCAAAAGCATTGGCATTGATATTGGATGGATATCCAAAAGGATGAACATGGACCAATCCTTGTTTATAAAATTGCTGATAAACAGCATGTACTTCCACCGCATTGAATGGAAGTTGCACACTCGTCAGCATTCCTCTTTTATAATCATCCACAATTGGCGAAAATAACGGAGCATGTTTTAACCCGCAAACAGCCTGCATCTCTTTTAAATGTTTATGATGCAGATCAAGGCCATAGATCTGGGGCGCCTCCATCGCTTCTGTCTTGTGATTTTCATACTGGTCGATCATCTTCTTGCCGCCTCCGGAATATCCTGTTAAGGAAGTACAATGAAGAATCGCTTCTGATGAAAGAATTCCGTTTTGGATCAGCGGAGCCACGATGCTGATCAACCCGGTCGCATGACATCCGGGATTGGCAACACGATTGGCCTGGATGATCTTTTCTTTATGTTCAACAGAAAGTTCTGGAAAACCATAGACCCAATTTGGATCCGTGCGATGTGCCGTAGACGCATCGATCACTTTGGTATCGTCATCGATCCATTCCACAGCTTGAATACTTGCTTGATCCGGTAAACAAAGAAAGACAAGATCTGCCTGATCCATAAACTGTTTTCGGATTTGATCATTGTGTCGATCTTGATCCGGTATCAATAACAATTCCAGATCATCACGACAAGATAATCGCGAAACAATTTCTAATCCAGTCGTTCCTGCTTGACCATCAACATATATTTTTGGTTTCTGCATGAATTACCTCGTTTCTATAAATCGTTCCAGCTCCTGGATCTGGATCTTAACTTGTTCAGGGGCCGGGCCTCCCAATACGTTTCTTTGTGACACACAAGTCTGTAAATCGATCGCATCATAGATATCCTGATCAAACAACGAAGAAAATTGGCGCATTTCTTCTAGAGAAAGATCATTTAAAGAGATCTTTTTATCGATGCAGGAAGCAACAAGTTCTCCTACGATCTTATAGGCATCGCGAAACGGCAGTCCTTTTTTTGCCAGATAATCCGCACAATCGGTTGCGTTGATATAACCGCCTAAAGCCGCCTGATGCATCGCTTCTCGATCGAATCGGGCACTGCCGATCATAGGGGTCATCACTTGTAATGAATGAATGACGGTTTCTAAGATATCAAAAAACGCTTCTTTGTCTTCCTGCATATCTTTGTTGTAAGCCAAAGATAACCCTTTCTGCATCGTCAACAGTGTGACAAGATGTCCGTAGACTCGTCCTGTTTTTCCGCGAATCAATTCACAGACATCCGGGTTTTTCTTTTGCGGCATGATGCTCGACCCGGTGGAAAAGGCATCATCCAATTCCATAAAATGAAATTCTGCCGAACACCATAAAATCATCTCTTCGCACATCCGAGAAAGATGCATCATCAAGATCGAACATGCGGAGGCAATCTCCATACAGTAATCTCTGTCACTGACGCCATCGATAGAATTCGATGTAGGGGAAGAAAACCCTAAGAGTGAACTTGTCTTTTGACGATCGATCGGATAGGTAGAGGTAGCCAAGGCACCGGACCCCAGCGGACATTCGTCCATTAATTCAACGGCATTCTCAAATCGAGTCCAATCTCGTTTCAACATATTTCCATAAGCCATCCACACGTGAGCCAAAGTAACTGGCTGCGCTCTTTGAAGATGGGTATATCCTGGCATGACCGTCGTTAAATGTTCCTTTGATCGTTGGATCAACATGGAAATCAGATCTAAGATCAGCGGCTGTATGGTTTGAACAGCTTCTTTCGTATATAACCGAAGATCGACGGCCACCTGATCGTTGCGCGAACGGCCTGTATGGAGTTTTTTTCCAGCTTGACCAACCCGTGCCGTGAGTTCTTGTTCAATAAAAGTATGAATATCTTCTGCCCCTTCGATCACTAAAGATCCTTCTTGCAGATCGTTTTGAATTGATTTCAAACCTTGTTGGATCTGATCATAATCTTCTACAGAAATGATCTTCTGATCTTTTAACATTTGCACATGGGCCAAAGAACCTTGGATATCTTGTT
>NZ_CALVBG010000006.1 GCF_944325745.1 uncultured Faecalicoccus sp.
TTTGTCCATTGTTCAGGCCGTATCCAGCCTCCAGGTCACCCGCCGAATCTTTCGAAAAACCTGGTCCTCGTCAACTGTACTAGACAGTCCTGGCGCTATGTTCTTTCTTTTTTCTCCATGAATGGGTCCATTATACAGAAAACAAAGAACTTTTACAAATTTCTGACCAAGGTTTCCATGTGACGCTGATCGGTTCCGCAACATCCGCCCCATATATGAATATTTGCGACTTCTCTTAATCGAAGCATCTGCTGTGCAAATACATCCGGATCCGAACTTTTTAGATCTGCAGAGTGATCCAATTGTGCGAAAGAGAGTGGAGATGTATTGGCCTGGATTCCCAAAAATCTTTCTTTTACCCGTTTCGTCTGATTGAAAGAATGGGATAATGCCTGATAGAGAATGGTGGGATGAACACAATTTGCCATATATAAAACAGGGGAATTCACGGTTTTAGAATCGATTTCTTGGATGGCCTCATGGATCGTTGTTCCATCGATCAGTTTTCCATCCCTTTGAATCGTAAAACTAAGGATAGTAGGAAGTCCGGAAATATCGGCAGCACGAGCCAGACCCAATGCTTCTGGTAAAGTTGGCATAATGGCCGCATATAAAAAATCAACTTCTGCCTTCTTGAAATTCTCGATTGTCCAGGCATGAAAAGAAAACGCCTCTTCTTCCGTAAGAGCACCCTCGCCCGTATAAGCATCTCCTCGACATCCCATCAAGGCACCTACTGCCATCTCTACTTGACTTTCCTGTTGAATAGAACGCAAAAAATCCACATTTTTCTGAAACAAATCTTCATCAAATACGGACCTTCCAATGCGTTCGCGGTTGGCCCTCCTCGTCGGTGTCGTCGCTATAAAAGGCAAAGAATATTTTTCTGCGATCGTCCTATATTGTTCCCATAAAGTCTTGAGAGCTTTTCTGGCTTGCGGATCATAGACCAGGCCTGCCAAATCGATTTGTTCATCCAAACAGATTCCATATTCTCTTTGAAGCCGCTGCGACAAGGCCCCTTCCATCAAGATCGTCGGGTGTTCTTTGATCAATTTTCTAAAATCCATGATTCACCTCATTTGCTTCTATTATACATAGAAAAAGAGGAAGCCCTACGCTTCCTCGACCAATCCTAACAATTCCAATAAACGATTGAGATCATTGACATCTTCATAATGGATCGATACCGAATGATTGGTAATATTGACAGAGGTCTGAAAAAATTCTTCCAGGCGATCTTTCGCATCCCGAACATAGGGATCCTGTTCCTCTTTGACCTCTTCTTTTTTTGCCGTCTTGTCCTTGACAATCTGTTCTACTTTACGAACCGATAACCCCTGCTCGATCGCCTGTTTGGCGACCTTTCGCATATCGCTTTCGTCCTTCAGCCCTAACAAAGCACGCACATGACCCATGGTCAGTTTCTTTTGGACGACCAGATCCTGCACATCTTCCGGCAGCTTCAAAAGACGAAGCGTATTCGTGATATGTTCACGGGATTTCCCAACACGGTTCGCCAATTGCTCCTGGGTATATTCCAAGCGATGCATCAGCTGTTCATAAGCCTTGGCTTCTTCAATGACGTTCAGATCCTCACGCTGGATATTCTCCAACAAAGCGATCTCCATCATTTCCTGATCGCTCATCTCGACGACAATGGCCGGGATCTCTTCCAAGCCTGCCAGCTTGCTGGCGCGAAGGCGTCGTTCGCCGGCAATCAAGTCATAACCTTGAATGCTTTTTTTCACTAAGATCGGTGTAAACACACCATGTTGTCGGATGCTTTGGCTGAGCTCCTGTAAAGCCTGATCATCAAAGATCTTACGCGGCTGATACGGGTTGGGACGAATGTCCGCCACCTTGATCTTTGCCTGCTCTTGCGATTCGGTATGAACCTCTCCGCTTTGGATCTCATCCAACATCTTCGTTACATCTTGGCCAAACAGTTGGTTCAAACCTTTGCCCAGACGTTTATTCTCCATGGGACTCACCCTCTTTCATTGCGTTTGATCAATTCTTTAGTCAGATCTCCGTAAGCTTTCGCTCCAGAGCTGGAAACATCGTATTCAAAGATCGACATTCCCCTCGATGGTGCTTCCGATAATTTGATATTTCGAGGAATACTGGTCTGGTAGACTTGTTTCCCAAAGTTTTGACGTACATCTTGTGAAACTTCCACACTGAGCTTGGTGCGGATATCAAACATGGTCATCAGGATCCCTTCGATTCTCAGATCCGGATTATAAAGCTGCTGTACCAGGCGGATCGTCAATAATAACTGGGTCACCCCTTCCAGAGCATAGTATTCACACTGCACCGGGATCAACACACTGTCTGCTGCCGTCAAAGCATTCGTGTTCAAGATCCCTAAACTGGGCGGGCAGTCGATGATGATATAGTCGTATTGATCACGAACCGGAGCCAGAGCTTGTTTAAGAACTTGTTCCTTTCCGTTTCCGATCTTATCCAGTTCCAGATCGGCCCCCGCCAGCATAATATTGGCCGGCACGATATCGATCGGCGGTTCTTTTTTGTGAACGATCACATGTTCGATCGGTTCTTTCTCCAACAAAGCGTTATGGATGCTGAGCTGTCCGCGATGGGATAAAGCTGCCAATCCCTGGGTGGCATTGCCTTGCGCATCCAGATCCACCAACAATACTTTTTTACCCATATACGCCAGTCCGCTGCTTAAATTGATTGCGGTCGTCGTTTTTCCGACACCGCCTTTTTGATTGGATATGGCAATAACTTTTGACATATTAACCCCCTAAAGGCTTCTTTTTGATCTGTCCATACGGACGAGGATATTTTTTCGAAGTCTTTTTTTCTTTCGTAAAATACAAATTGATATGCGCCGCTTCTTCGATCTGTACCGTTTCTTGACAATCAAAACGAACCTGCAAGATCTTTAAAGCTTCTTGGGCTTCCTGGAGCTCTTCCAAGCCGCTTCTTCCTTTCAGAAAGATCATCTTCCCTTGGACCTTACAAAGCGGAGCACACAGCTCCAACAAGATTGGTAAACGCGCAACCGCTCGCGCACTGATACAGTCAAAGAGCTCGCGATGTTCTTTGGCCACATCTTCAGCCCGGGCATTGATGACCCGGATCTTTTCCAACTGTAAGCTTTCGATCACATGCTCCAAAAAGCGGCACCGCTTCTGCAGCGGTTCGATCATCGTACAATCCCACTGAGGAAACACGATCTTCAGCGGCAGACAAGGAAAGCCGGCCCCGCTGCCGACATCACAAAAAGAAGTGATGGAACAATCTTTGAACGGCAGGATCGAATCCAAAAAGTGTTTCGACCAGATCTCCTCCGGCTTGGTGATCGCCGTAAGATTCATCTTCTCGTTCCATTCCAAAAGCAGATCCATATACTTCTGGAACTGTTCTAACTGATATTCGCTGACAGGGATCCCATTTTCTTCACAAGCCAGCTGAAATGTTTTCGCGTCTATTACTTTTTCCATGCGAAGACATTATATCAAAGATCGTTTTTGTTTCCTAGAGACACTCTATCGCAAGTATTGCCATCATTCGTGTCAGTTTTTCTCATCCAAACAAAAAACCACCTTAATCGGTGGTCTTCATCAGTTCGTGAATCAAAGAAACAACTCTTTGCGTATTGTGTGTATCGGCATAAGCCATATATTTTTGACGGAAGGCATCCAATCTTGGATCCTTTTCCAAATTTTGGAGCGCCTGGACCAGATCCGATTCCTGCGTACAGATCGCTCCCGGAAACTCATTTCGATAGTCGATATTCAAACCGATCGAATCTTCATATTCTTCCAGATCATCGATATAAGCAATCATCGGTTTCTCCAGCAGCGAATAATCCAGGATCACCGATGAATAATCGCTGATCAAGACATCGCTGAGGGTCATCAGTGTATACAGATCTTCTTTTTGACAATCGACGGCCCGCGGATGATCGATCGATACCGGCGGTAAAAGCGGATGAAATTTATAGAGGATCACATAGTCATCCCCTAAGGCATCCAAGACCTTTGGAATATCAAAACTGGCCACTTGGAAGCCTTTGATGATATTGCCCCGAAATGTCGGTGCATATAAGATGCTTTTCTTGTGGCGGCAGATCGGATTCTTCCGCAGGAATTCTTCTTTCTGTTTTTCCTGCTTTTGGAAATCCATCAACTCATCGATCCGCGGCATTCCCGTCACATGAACTTGCCCGCAAGAAACTTCAAAGGCTTCGGCATAAATTGCTTGCCAGTATTTCGAACTACAAAGGATCGCATCGTAGCCTTTGATCTCGTAGGAGCGTTCGATCTGGTTCCCGAATTTTTTGATGGCCCCGCAGGCATGCCATACTTGTAAGACTTTCGTGCCTCTGGGTTTATAGTGGGAGACAACATAATTATTGTCATTTAAGATCACCAGCTGACTCTTTTTGATCTCAATCAGCTGCCGACAAAGATCCAGAAAGTAGAGAAAATCGCCCCAGAGCGTCTTTTTGATCTGCATCAGATCATAATGGATCTGAAACTTCGCTTCTTTTTTTAATGCCTGATCGATCAAAGCCAGATCTCCGCTCAAATGATCCATGGTCATACTGATAAACGTGATGCGGTTGGGCTGCGGTTTCATCCATCCGGTCAAAACATTCAAGATCCCTAAAACGATCTTTAAGATCCATTGTTCCAGTTTCATGCCTGTTCTCCTGCCAACAGATCCAGAACGCGTTTTGAGGCATGTCCGTCATCCAGATTGTTGAAGCGTTTTGAAAAGTCATCCAGTTTGCTTCGATCATAGACGCCTGCCTGGATATCTTGACAAAGCTTTTCTTCACTGCGATAGATCTTCCCCGGAAGATCTTTGGTGATATCGAGATAGAAACCTCTTAGATCACTGGCATAATTTTCCAGATCATACATATAGAAATACATCGGCCGTTTTAAGATCGCATAATCAAAGAACACACTGGAATAATCTGTGATCAAGATATCGCTGATCACATACAATTCATTGATCTCGGCCGCTGCCGGGATCGAATATAAAAATCCCTTTAAAGACGGATCATCCTGATATTTATTGATGATCAAATAATGCGGTTTGAACAAGACGATAAAGTCTTCGCCCAAGATCTTTTTCCATAAGCGGAAATCCGCTTTCAATTCAAACGTGTAGCCGGCACTGACATACGAATTATCCCGCCATGTCGGTGCATAAAGAATGATCTTTTTATCCATCGGCAGCTGCAGACGGTTTTTGATGGAAAGAATCTGTTCCTGGGTCGCATTGACGATAAAGTCATTGCGCGGATAACCCGTTTCCACCAGCCTTTGCGGATCGATCCCAAAGGCATGCGGAAAGACTTCTGTACAAAAAGCATTGGGAGAGATCATATAGTTATAGCGGGCCACATCGACATCATAGCTGTGACACATTTGTTCATAGCTCACCGCCGAACGATAAAATGTCGTATCCTCGGCTACATCGATATCGTGTGCCAGCCGTTTCAAAGGCGTCCCATGCCAAGTCTGTAAATAAACTTGTTCCGGTTTCTTACAGATATAAAGCGGAAGCTTGCAGTTGACGACCCAAAATTTCGCTTTCGACAAATGATAAAAATAAGAAAAGCTGAAATACTCTTTGATCTCGGCTCCCGGAATTTGCAGACCTTTCTTTTTATGGTGCTTGATAAACCAGATAAAACGATAGCCTTGCCATCTTGGATCTTGGATCATCGCCTCATAAATAGCGCGTGGATTATCCGAATATCCCCGTCCATGAAACGAGATAAAGATCACCTGTTTATCATCGACCGAAACGAACCGATACAACATTTTATAAAGAAGACGAATCAGCTTCCCGGCCCATTTTTTGATCAGTCGCAAGAAGAACATAACATCCCCCTACTCTATTGAAATACTTCTTTTACAATATTTTCACTGGCATGTCCGTCGTCGAAACAACAGAACCGATCATAGAACTCTTCATAGCGTTTGGCATAGCGTTTCTGGATCTGATCAATATGTAAGATCGCATCGATCACTTCTTCACTGGTATACAGTAAAGGCCCCGGTACTTCAGTGTGCATATCGATATAGAACCCTCTTAACTGATTCTTATATTTTTCAATGTCATACGTATAAAATAAGATCGGCCGTTTTAAATTCGCGAAATCAAAGAAGACACTGGAATAATCTGTGATACAGATATCTGTGATCAAATAGATTTCCGAAATATCATCGTACGAACTCAAATTATACGCAAAGCCCTCCAGGCCCGTCGTATCGATCTTATCCGCAATATAATGATGCGTCCGCAATAAAAGAACATAGTCTTTCCCGAGCAGCGTCTTCATCTTCTGCAGATCCAAGGCCAAGGTAAACTTATATTCTCCTTTGCCATAATGTTCATCATCCCGCCAGGTCGGCGCATAAAGGATCGTCTTTTTCTCTTTAGGGATCCCCAGTTTCGCTTTGAGCGCCTGCGCTCTTTGATCCCGGTCCGGCGCATAGAGAATATCGTTTCGCGGATATCCATATTCCAACATCTTTCCTTCATAGAGAAAACAGCTGCGGAAAGTCTTCGATGAAAATGGATTGGCACTGACCAGATAATCCCATTCCTGACGTTGACGATAGAACTGTTCTTTATATTTCGGTGAGGCACTGGTCACCTCTTCCTGGTCAAAGACGAGCCGTTTTAAAGGCGTTCCATGCCACGTCTCCAAAAAGATCTGTCCTTCCCGTTTGCGATACCATAAGGGCTGACGCACATTAAAAACCAGGTATTTGCTTACGGCCAAATAATAAGCATACTGAAAAGAAAAGCGCTTAACACACTTGGCCCCATAAGGAATATCATGATTGCCGTTGATCGCCCAGACACATTCATATTTTCCTGGTGCCATCTTCTGTAAAGCTTCATAGATATATTTGGGTGAGTCGGAATAATTCTTCGCCATAAAAGTCTCAAACAACACTACATTTTCTTTGATCGGCAGTTTGAGATAACGATGATAATAAGCCAATTTATACAGCGTATTCTTATTCTTGTTCTTAAAGATCGAAGCCAGCTTGCCTTTGCCAAAACGCCAGCGGATCGCTCTTTGGACCCCTTTCAGATCGCCTTCGATCAAAGGCAGGACCAGGCGCTTTGTTGACCGGCTCAATTCATCCAATGCTTGCGGCGCACTGTCCGCAATCGTTTTTTGGATCCTCTCAAAGTAAGTCGTTCTCCATTTTTCTTCCTTTGAACGACGAATATGACGAATCATTTGTTTTGAATAATAACGAATCAGCTTGCGATCCAGGCTGTACCGCACCGGTCCGTTTGGATCCAGATAGTCTCGGGCAATCTCCACACTGCGGCAGCGTTCTTCAAACCGGTCTTCACTGTCTTCCTGATCCAGACTTGGTTCATGGATTGGATCGTTATGCTTGCGTTTCACATACCAGGCATCCGGTGCTTCTAAAAAAGTCCGGGCTTTTTCCAAGACACGAGAAAGAAAGATCTGATCGCTGAAATAGCGAAGATCTTCTTCAAAATACAAATCATTCTCCACCAGAAACTTTGTCCGATAAAGATTGCCAAGACATGTGACTTTCTGAAATCCGCTGCGCTTGATCAATGTATGATAAAGAGCTTTGATCTTTTCCGAATCAGACTGCGAAAAACGATCTAAAGCACTCTGGATCTTTTCCTGTCGGGCCTGTTCTTTTTCGAGCTGATCTTCTTCATCAATTTCTTCTTTCTGGATCTTTTCGATAAAATTCGCTTTGTTGTTCCACGTGTTGCGGACCGTTCCATAGACCAGATCCTGTTCTTGCACATTTTCCATCAATTTCGAAAATGTTGATTCCAAGACATAGTCGTCACTGTCCAGAAAATAGAGATAGTTAGTTTCACAAGCACGGATTCCCGCATTGCGGCAAGCCGCTGTACCCTTCTTTTCTTCTAATTGGACCACTTTCAAATCAAGTTCGCTAAAATCTTCAAGGATCGGCTTCACATCCACCAAAGGATGATCCAAAACCAAAAGAACTTTAAAATCAGAAAACTGTGATTCTTTTAAAGACCGCAAGGCTTCTTTTAAATAATGAGGATAATCGTGAAAAGGCAGAATAACAGTCAGATCAGTCATGATGTTTGAGCTCATCTTTCAACTGCGTCGTTGAAATTCCTTCCGTTCTAGGCAGATATACCACTTCACAATAATCCTTCAGAAAATCAAATTTTCCCTTCCAGTCATCTCCCATCACAAAGACATCCACATTGTATTTTTTGACATCTTCGATCTTTTGTTCCCAACTCGTCTCCGGGATCACTTTATCCACGTAGCGGATGGCTTCCACGATCTGCATGCGATCGGTATCCTTGATCTGGCAAACTTTACCTTTGCCTAAATTGAATTCATCGCTACTGACGGCAACGATCAAATAGTCTCCTAACGCTTTGGCTCTTTTCAACAGATTCAGATGTCCGATATGAAAGAGATCAAAGGTTCCATAAGTGATCACGGTTTTCATTTTATCCCTCCTGTCAGCCGGGCCCAAAATCCCTTCTTTTGGAGGGGGATGAGCCGCTGATCAAATTTCTTTTTCAATACTTTTTTCTTTTCCTTGGCATCCAAGGCATTCAGCTCATTGACATAAGCTTCATATTCATCACAGACTTCCTGGATCGGGCCGATCTTTTGAAGTTTTCCTCCTTCGATCCATAAACCCGTCTGGCAAAACTTGCGGACTTGCGACATGGAATGGGAAACAAAGAAGATCGTCTTGTTTTGATTGTTTCTGAGCTTCATCATATGATCCATACATTTTTTCGCAAATCCTTTATCTCCGACGGATAAAGCCTCATCGACGATAAAGATATCCGGATCCAAAGCCAGCGATATAGAAAATCCCAAACGCGATTTCATCCCGCTGGAATACTTTTTGACCGGCTGATATAAGAAGTCTCCCAGTTCCGCAAAATCGATCACACTTTGCGTGATCTGTTCGATCTCTTTTTTCTTCAGTCCCAATAAAGCGCCTTTGACTTTGATATTTTCTTCACCGGTCAGCTGCGGATTCAACCCGGTGTTGATGGCAATCAAGGCCTGTTCTCCCCGGATATCCAAAGTTCCGCCGTCGATATCGCTGATTCCTGCCAAGATCAAAGACAAGGTCGATTTCCCGGAACCGTTGGTTCCTAAGATGCCGACGACATCACCCTGTTCGATTTGAAAAGACAGATCCCGCAAAGCATAGAACTGCTTTTTCGCATGCGAACCATCTTTATTTTTTAACTGGTAGATCTTAGAGACATGATCTACTTTCACTGCGTATTCTGTCATAGGATCCCTCTCTAGATCAAATCGATAAATTTCTTCTTGAACTTAAACATCAAGGCACAGCCGATCGCAAACAAGACCAGCACCACACCCCAGAAATACAAGGTCAGAAGCGGATGATCAAAGACTGTCTGTCCATAGAAGATCGCATCGCGATATCCCTGAATGATATAGTAAACCGGATTGAGTTTCATGATGGAGTTCAAAACCGCGGCAAAAGGCACGCTTGATGAAAACGAGCACTCCCAGATCACCGGTGAAAAATACATGAACATCCGAATCAGACTGGTCACCAGTTTCTTGATATCGCGCCATAACATCGTCAGCACCGATAAAATCAAAGACACGCTTTCCGAAAACGCAAAAGCACAAAACATATAATACAAGATCCACAGCCAATTTATATTCGGTGTATAGCCGCATAAAAACAGCGTGACAAACATGATCACCAGCATACAGCCGTGATTGAACAGCTCTTTACAGACAATGGTCGCCGGCAAGACCGAGACCGGAAATTTCATCTTGGTGATCACACCGGTCTTGGAAAAGATCGCACTGCATCCTTTTTGGATACAAGGCTGAATGAACCACCAGATCGCATAACCGACCACCAGCCAGGGAAGATAGGGAACAGAGATCCCTTTGACTTCGATAGGCTGACGATCCCAGGCTACCCCAAAGATCAGCCAGTAAGTAAAAACCTGGATCGCCGGGGATGCGAAATTCCAAAAGATCCCGAATTTTGAATCTCGCATGTCCGCCAGCAATTCATATTTGGAGATCGAGTAGATCCGAAACAGATTGGACAGGTTTTCACGAATCACATACTGTATACTTTTAAACATAGATTTTCCTCGTTTCTCATTGTATTCTATAACCTAATTTAAGTAAAGGGCCTGCCTGCCGGCAGACCCTTCTTACGCATCTTGTCTCCTTTCCAATCTAAGCATAGAGCGAAAAGGTAACGAAATCATGACTCTTCTTCGTCAGACTCTTCTTTAGTTTCTTCTTCCGGATCCAACAGCTCTTCGCTATCGTCTCCATCCTCATCGATTGCGATCGAATCGGTATCCATCACACTTTCCGAATACGTGTGACGGCTTCTCAGATCCCAGCTGTTTCCCGGCATCGAGAAGAAGCGTCCGTCAATAGACAGATCGGTATAAAACTGCGCAATATTGTCATCAAACTGACTTTCATTGAACCCCATCGCATGCGATACGCGTGTCCAAAGCTCAATAAACGGCATTGCGTCATTGCCTTCCTTTAAAAACTCATAGGCAACATCGGTCATTGACTGTTTCATAAAACTTAAATCTCCTTTAAAACTCTTACATCGATTCTACGGCTTCTACACCGATACAGTCCAAAGCATTCGCCAAGACGATCTGCGTCGCTTTCACTAATGCCAAACGCTGGCTGGACAGATCCGGATCTTGCGGATCGATGACTTTGCAGGCGTTATAGAAACTGTGGAAACGACTTGCCAGATCTTGAATGTAGTGACATACTTTATGGACTTGTCTTGTGCGGGCACTTTCGATGATCACTTTATTAAATTCCTGCAGGCCCTTCATCAGTTCGATCTCTTTTTCATGATCTAAGCGATCAAAATGATCGGCAACGGTCAGATCTTGTGCCTGTTTTTGGATCGAACACATCCGGGCATGGGCATATTGGGCATAATAGACCGGGTTTTCATTGGATTTCTTTTTGGCCAGTTCCACATCAAAATCCAAATGCGAATCTAAGGCCCGCTGCACAAAGAAATAGCGGGCGGCATCGACACCGACACTTTCGACCAGCTCCGAGATCGTCGTCGCATTGCCCAGGCGTTTGGACATCTTGACTTCTTCCCCGTTGGAGACCAGACGAACCATCTGGATGATATCGACTTCCAATTTGTTTGGATCGTTGCCTAAGGCCTGCATACTGGCTTTTAAACGCGGGATATAGCCGTGATGATCAGCTCCAAAGAAATCCACCAGCAGATCAAACCCCCGCTGATATTTATCATTATGGTAGGCAATATCCGGAACAAGATAGGTATAGGACCCGTCGCTTTTTTGAAGCACGCGGTCTTTATCGTCGCCAAACTTGGTCGTGGCAAACCACAAAGCGCCTTCTTCCTGATACGTATACCCTTTTTCATCCAGGACCTTTAAAGCTTCTTCCACTTTCCCGGCATCGCGAATGGCTTGTTCGCTGGACCAGACATCGAATTCCACACGATAATCATGAAGATCGCTCTTGATCTTATCCAGTTCAAAGGCGATCCCTTCCTTGCGGAAGAATGCCAAATTTTCCGGTGTCGGTTCCAAATACTGGTGAGGATATTGTTGGGCGAGCTCAAAACCTTTTTGACGAACATCTTCTCCCAGATAGCCGTCTTGACCGATCTCGGTCTCGATCCCGTGGGCCTGACGATAGCGGGCATTCAAGGATAATGCCAGATTGGTGATCTGATTGCCGGCATCGTTGACATAGTATTCTCTTGTCACCTCATATCCGGCTTTTTTTAAGATCCGGGCGCAGCTGTCTCCCCAGGCAGCGCCGCGCGCATGTCCCAAGTGCAAAGATCCTGTCGGATTGGCACTGACATATTCCAGATCCACTTTGATCCCGTTAGAAGGTTGGATTCCAAACTTCTCTTTTTTCTCTAACACTTCTTCGATCACTTTGGTATATCGTGTGCTGGATAACGTAAAGTTGATAAAACCAGGTCCGGCGATCTCAATCGAAGAAACATCTTCCTGTTCAAAATTATCGACGATCTTTTCTGCGATTTGTCGAGGATTCTGTTTTAAGATCCTCGTCAGCTGCATCGCCGCATTCGTTGAATAATCTCCGTGCCCTTTTTGTTTCGGCGTTTCGATCACGATCTGATCCAATTCTCTTTGGATCCCAAAAGCCTTTTCAATACTTGAGACAATGGCCTGTTTTAATTCAATTTCAATGGAATGCATAGTGGGCCCCCTTTATTTCTAGACGAAAATGAAAGTGTTCGATCTGTTCTTCCATTTCCAATGTGTATCGTACTTCGATAGAACGTTCATTTATTGTATATAGACTCGTCTGGCAATGCAAGCGGATCTCTCCATATTCGGTCTGGATCGTTGCCTGGCTTTGTTTGCCTGGACGGCAGATCAGATGCACATGGACTTCATGGTGACTATCGATGATCAGTGTATCTTCATAAGCTTTCCATACATAGTGACCAAACTCCCAACAGATCCCGTGGGGCCGATAGGAGAAATGGGCATTTCCGGAAAAGATCTCTTGATCGTTTTGAAGATCCAGCAGACGAACTTGAACCATAGCGCAAGAAATATATCATAAAAACACAAAAATGCAAAGAAAAAGAAAAAGACGAAAGAGCTGACCTTTCGTCTGATGATTCTAATCCAATGGTTTTTGATAAAACCGTCCGTAAAAATTGGCAGTGTGATACGTGTTGATGATCACGTTGGGATCGGTCTTGCGAACGTTATAGATCACGTCCTGTACTTCATACGTACTGACAACAGCCTTGCAGACGAAGATCTTGCTGTGGCTGAAACCGCCATATCCTTCAAAGATGCTCATCCCGTGATGACACGTTTCCATAAAGGTCTCAATCACCGGTTCCGGATCTTTGGTCATGATCTCCAAGGTGATCTGTTTATATCGCTGGTATAAGCTGGAGACCGCTTTGGTGGACAAGAACTGGAACACAATGGAATATCCCGCATGGACCCAGCCGAAGATGGCCCCAAAGATCACCAGCATGATACAGTTGCCGGCAAAGATATAATCCCATATGCCTTTATGGATCTTATTCGATACATATTGCGCAATAAAGTCGGTTCCTCCGGTCGATCCTCCGGCCCGCAAAGCCATCGCGATCGAGAACCCCCAAAGCAGACCCCCAAACAAGACGTTCAAGGTCTGATCATCAAAGAAGGGTTCAAAATGCAGGATCTCCAAGAAAAGAGAGACCAGTCCAAACTGCAGACAGCTCAAGAATACGAAGCGTTTCGACAGCTGTTTATAACACAAGATCGCGGCCGGCAGATTCAAAAGAATGATCCCTACCGAGACGGGAAAATCAAATCCCACTAACGCTGTGATGCGGCTGATCAAGATTGAGATCCCGGTAAAACCTCCGGACAACAAATTACAAGGGTCCATGAAGACCTGCATAATATACGATTGGATCAAAGCACTGGCGATGATCAAGACCACCGAGATCACAAGATGGATCTTCTGGTTTTTTTCGAGTTCATGAATCTGTCGTATCATAATCGTTCTCCAAATCCTTTATTAGACTAGCCCTTTTGATTTTAAAATTCAACCATGTGTTCACATTTTTTATATCTTTTTTTCGTTTTGTTCACCAATGAAAGTCATTTGTGATCAATGTTTGGATCGTACGCCCGACAAAGTCTTCTTCGTTGGTAAAAGCAGAGACGATCGTCGCTTTTTCTTTGGCCTTGGACGTGCCGTTATGAGCACAGATACCGACCCCGACTCTTTCAAAGATCTCCAGATCGTTATCGGCATCACCAAATGCCAGACAAGACGAAAGTGGCAAATCAAGAACTTCGGCCGCATATTCCAAAGCGGCCCCTTTATGGATCCTTTGATCCATCCATTCAAACATACAATCGTCCGTTTGGATCCCCCGGCATTTCGGTAAAGAGAGCGTCTTAGCTCTTTGAACAACCGCATCCATCTTTTCCGGATCACAATAGATCATCAGCTTTAAGATCGGATGCCTTCGACAATACGATAAAAAGTCTACGATCTCTTCCTCTTCTTTACAACGATGGGTATAGGCAAGCGATCGCGGTGTTGACCGATTGACATAGCGGGTCGTATTTTCTAACACTTGAAAACAGAGATCCAGATCTTGATAGTGCTCTAGGATCGTTTGGATCGTTGGAAACTCTAACGGATGAAAAACTTGGATCTTTTGCGTAGATAGATTCAAAAAAGAACCGCCGTTCATCCCAATGATAAATGATAAATAAGGAGATAATCCTAACTTTTGAAAACGATCAGCTACTTGTTGGACCGGTCGGCCCGTTACGATCCCAAACGGGACCGAGTGTTCAAAAAGAGCTTTGATCATTTCCTGGTTGAATTGAGAAATTTCTTTTTGATCATTGAATAAAGTGCCGTCCAGATCGCTGACGATCCATCGTATCGTTTTCATCGCAAAGCTTCCTTGGCGAAATAGAATCGCTTTTTAGTGGTATTGGGCATCTTTAATAACGCTTTGACGATCTCAGAACAAGAAGAGAGCGGCTCCAAAGCGGATTTTGAGCTCAAGATCCAGATTGTTGTATTCTCATCCGATTCCTGATAAGGAAGATAAGCTTTTGACTGAGAGATCTCCTCTACGGTATAAATCGAAGGATCCAGCCCCAGATCTTGAAGCTTGTCTTTGATCTCTTGTTCCTGCTGAAGTTCTGGATCTTCGATCCAGCCAAACAGATGACGATCCAAGATGCGGCATGCCAGATCTTTTAAGACCGGATCAAAACAGCGAAGAGCCTCCTGAAATCCGACCATCAAGCGATATTCATCCATCAAGATAAAATCTTCATTGGATAAGCGTTTTTGTTTCAAAGGTTCAAAAATCGGGATCGATACTTGGTCTTGTTTCAAATAGTGCACAAAGAAGATCCGGATCAAGTTTTCATAACTCTTGGCATCCGGGTGCAGATAGACTTGCCAGTACATATGATATCGGGCCATGATGTAGTCTTCGATCGAATGCATTCCGCTTTCTTTGACACAGAGCTTGCCTTCATGAACACGAAGCGTTCGCAACACTCTCTCTAAATCAAAGGTCCCGTAGCTGGTTCCTGTTTCATACGCATCGCGAAGCAAAAAATCCATTCGATCCGCATCTAACTGCGAAGAGATGATCTGCGACAAGATCGTCTTGGGATGGGTATGATCAATGATCCCGGCCACATGCTTCGGCAGCTGCGAATCCACTTTGACCAATGCCTGATGGACCTCCGTGGCAGGATCCAAGATCAAAGATGTCGTCATCTGTTCATGCGGGATCTGCGTGATTGTTTCAAAGAAATGAGAAAACGGTCCATGGCCCAGGTCGTGCAGTAAAGCGGCACAGAGAACCTCGATCTTTTCTTCTTCACTCAAAGCCTGCGATAAGCTTTGAACTTCTGAGATCATGCGTCGGGTGATCTCATAAACACCTAAACTATGGGAAAATCGAGAGTGTTCTGCCGTATGATAGACTTGAAAATCGCCTCCCAGCTGATGGATGCGATGCAGCCGCTGAAACTCCCGGGCATTGATACATTCCCAGATCACCTGATCATTGACATGGATATATCCATGGATCGGATCTCTTAAGACTTTGGTTTCATCTGTTTTTTGAGCCATAGCCACTCCTTCTGTAATGTCTGGACCAGTCCGCGGTCCGCTTCAAAAAAATCATGATCATAGATATGGTCCGGCGTGGTCCAAACAAGCTCGGAATGTGCCAGACTGGCAATCGGTCTTTGTTGGGAGGTACACGCAAAACAAGTCAGTTCGATCTCTTTGCCGTTTTGTCTGTCCACACTGTGATCCAAGTAATAGACTTGATCCAGCTCGATCTGCAGTTCTTCTTGAAATTCCCGGATCAAAGCTTCTTCTTTTGTTTCTCCAGGTTCTACTTTGCCGCCGGGAAATTCATATTTCCCAATTGAATCTCCGGTCGATCGCTTCGCAATCAGGCATTGTTCCTTTTGGATCAGGACACCGCAAACGACATCAATTTTCTTCATCGAGTTTTTCCTCTTTCACGACTTCAAATAAAGTTTGGGCATTTTGTTTCGAAACTTGTTTTTGAATATCCGTCACTTTGACTTCTAAGATGCGATATCCAAAACGAATGCGGATCTGATCCCCGATCTGGATCTCTGTACTTGGCTTTGCGATCCGGTCATTGACCCAGATTCGCTGCTGCAGAGCCAATTCCTTGGCAGCTTCCCGGCGTTTTAGGATCCGCGCGGTTTTTAAGAATTTATCGAGTCGCATAAGAATTTCTCCTTTACTGTCGTTAATGTTTGGATCAAAAGATCTTTTTTCTTTTTCTTCGGGATCCGGATCTGGATCTTTTTATTTTTTAAGGTCAGATCGATCGTTCGGCTGATTTCATTGATCGTCTCAAATAAGGCAACACCGTCGCAAGTCGCCGAAAACGTTTCATCAAAAGTCAGAACATAAGCCTTATCTTCTTCTTTGAGACTGTCGACTCCGGGTTGATTGACAAAGAGATCAAAGCGTTTTTGTTCAAAGATCTGGCGAACATCGCCAGGGATCTTTCCAAAGAGGTCGTTGATGCGCTCTTGATACGCTTCCAGATCTTCATAACGATCAATGGATTTGATCTTTTGATAGATGGATAATTTATCTCCGTCATTTTCGGTAAAGTTTTCCGGAATGTGACCTTGAAATCCGATGTTGGCCGTCTTGGTCAGTTCTGGTTTCTGCGGCTCGCCTTTATGGCGGGCAATCGCACTGCCTAACATTTCCAAATACAGGTCGAGACCCACTTGATCAATAAATCCGGCTTGCTGAGGCCCTAAAAGATCCCCAGCCCCGCGAATGGTCAAATCGCGCATGGCAATTTTGTAGCCGCTTCCCAAGCGCGTAAATTCTTTGATGGATTTTAAACGCTTCTGCGCTGTTTCTGTCAATTCTTTATCGGGTTGGATCATCAAATAACAATACGCGATCTTTTCTCTTCGACCGACACGGCCGCGGATCTGATACAGTTGCGACAATCCGAACCGGTCGGCATTCTCAATAATGATGGTGTTCGCATTGGCGATATCCAATCCGGTTTCGATGATCGTCGTACAGACCAAGATCTGAAATTTCCCCTGGGCAAAATCCAGCATCGTCTCTTCGATGGTCTCTTTTTCCATTCGTCCGTGGGCCACCCCGACTTTGGCATCGGGAAATTGGGCTTGGAGCTGATTGGCAAGGATATAGATCTGCTCTATACGATTATATAAATAGAAGACTTGGCCATCGCGCGCCAATTCTCGAGAAATGATCTCTTTGATCACACTGCCGCGTTTTTCCATGATATAAGTCTGGACCGGATGGCGTCGGGCAGGCGGGGTATTGAGCTGGGAGATCGTACGAACTCCGATCAATGACATCTGTAAGGTCCGCGGGATCGGTGTAGCACTCAAAGAAAGCACATCGATCGTATTTTTCATTTCTTTGATCTTTTCTTTATGTTCTACCCCAAATCGCTGTTCCTCATCGATGATCAAAAATCCCAGATCTTTATATTCAAAAGAAGCATTCAGTAAACGATGCGTTCCAATCACGATATCAATACGTCCGGCTTTCAGATCTTTTTGGATCTGATGGATCTCGCGCTCCGATATAAAGCGATTGACCAGGGCAATATTCGCACCAGTATCCGCAAAGCGCTGTTGTACGGTCTGATAGTGCTGCATGCTCAAGATCGTCGTAGGACATAAAAAAGCCACTTGTTTGCCGCTGGAAATGGCTTTAAAAGCACAGCGCATCGCCACTTCGGTCTTTCCAAAACCGACATCGCCGCATAAGAGATGGTCCATCGGTTTGGGCTTTTCCATCTCTTTTTTGATTTCGGCCGTGGCCCGCAGCTGATCCGGTGTAGATTCGTAGGGAAAAGCATCTTCAAATTCTTGTTGAAGAGCATCATCCGGAGGAAAAGCATAGCCAATATCTTCATTGCGCAAAGAATACAATTCCACCAAACGAGCCGCAATTTCTTCCACTTTTTCGGATACTTTTTCTTTGGTCTTTTTCCAGGCATTGCTTCCTAGACTAGAAAGCTGGATGCCGGCTCCTTCTTTTGAAATGTATTTTCTGACCAGCTGAAATTGTGATAACGGAACATAGAGTTCGTCGTTGTTGCGATACAGGATATAGAGATAGTCGAGTTTTTTTCCGTGTGATTCCCGGGTCACGATTCCGCAATACTGACCAATTCCATATTGTTCGTGTACGACATAATCGCCTTTTTCCAATTCCATTACATCTTCCAAGATCTTTCCTTCTTTAAAGGTCTTTTGATAGCGATGATGGACAGGACTTTGCACAAAGAGTTCTCTGGCGGTCACCACTTGGATATCTTGTAAGATAAAGCCTTCATAGAATTCCGGTTCGATCCCTTCATAGGAAAGATCGATCGCGTTGTCTTCTAAGCATCCTTTGACTTTCTGGAGTTCTTTTTCTTCCAAGGCAAAATAGATCTTCTTTTTGCGGTCCAGTCCTTTGATCTGCATCAAAAGCGGCTGCACGGCTTTTTCCAGGCTCTGAAAAGAACTGGTCGCAAAATCTGAATGGACAAATTCATGAAAATGGATCGTCTTTCTTCCTTTTTTTAGCGATTCCAGATCCCAAAAGAGCATATATTTGGGCAAAGAGAGATGATCTTGGACTCGTTCCTGAATATAGGTAATGTTCTCTTCATTGAGTTTCTTTAAAGCCCTTTGGACCTCTTCAATCGAACTAAAATAGATTGTTCCTTCTAAATAATCCATCAAAGAATATGTTTTTGTATAAGGAAAATAAAAATAAAGAATATTTTCTGGTTCATAACTTTCCAGATATCGCAGATCGGCTTCAATGTGATCCTGAAGCATTTCCTGATCCTGGCTTTCTTTGAGTCGTCTTTTTTCTTTTTCTAAGGAAAGTAGAACGTTCTCTTTGATTTCCTGGATCTGGTCATCGCGAAACAAGAGATCCGTTGCCGGAGAGATGTGGACCTGGGAGATCTTTTGGATCGTTCTTTGGGTTGTTTCATCGAAAAAACGAATCGATTCGATCTGGGTATCAAAAAATTCGATGCGAATCGGATGTTCATACTCTAATGAAAAGATATCGATGATCCCGCCGCGGCTGGCAAAAGTACAAGGACGGTCGACATAATTAAGACGGGTATAGCCGATACGAATCAACTTTTCTTTTAAAGTATGCAGATCCAATTCCTGATCGACCGTAAGATCCATACAGTTGGATCGAAAAAAAGCAGGATCGGGCAAATAACGGGTAAATGAAGCCGTTGAACAGATCAGCAGAAAGGGTTTCTTTCTTTGTACGATCTGGGTCAAGGTCATGATCATTTCATTTTTGTCTTCCGGGGAACTGGCAATCGCCTGAACGCGCAAACTTTCTTCCATGACAAAAAGCAGCACATCCTCCAACATCAGTGAGATGCGGCGATAGAGCTGATTGGCTTCATATTGGTTTTTCTTCACAACGACCATTGTCTGTTTTGTCTTTAAAAAAGTCGCCGTCAACATCAATGCTTCTTCCATCAAAGACAAAGAACCGATCGATTGATGTGGTTCGATACAGTTCTGAACAATTTCTTCTTTTTGCAGTCGCTCTAAGATCTCTTGATTCAAAATTACTCCTTCTTATTTTTTATTATACTGATTCATCGTATCCATAAAAGAGTGGGTCAAAGAATAATAAGCAGCCTGGGCACTTTGTTCGATGGCTTCTTGTAAGAGAGGACTTTCTTCTTCTTTGAATTTTCCCAATACCCAGTGGATCATATCGATCTGCGGATCTTTTCCTACACCTACTCGAATACGATCAAATTCATTGGTAAAGATACATTGAATGATGCTTTTGATGCCGTTATGTCCTCCGGCACTCCCTTTTTGACGAAGACGGATCTTTCCGACCGGAAGATCGACATCATCATAGATCACCAAGACATCATGTGTGCTGATCTTATAAAAATCCATACATTGGCGCAATGCAAAACCGCTGTTATTCATGAAGGTCGTTGGTTTTAATAAGATCACATCTTCATTTTGGATCTTGGTTTTGGCAAAATAAGCCGAGAATTTTTCTTGATCAAAGCTGACTTTACAAAGATCAGCCAGCCGATCCATCACCATAAATCCTGCATTATGGCGTGTATTTTCATATTTTCTTCCAGGATTTCCTAATCCGATACAAACTTTCATTTTCTGGTTCCTTTCAAAAAAAACGGGAAAACTTCCCGTTTTTATTCGACTTCTTTTCCTGGAGAATACAGAATGCACAAATGACGCTGTGCTCCTTCTCCTTTTGATTGTGTCGTGATATTTTCCATATTGGCCAACGCGTTATGGATCGCTTTGCGTTCATCGGCCGGCATAGGATCTAAAGAAGCATCAATCTTGGTACGACGCACATCTTTAGCCACGCGAACAGCCATACGTGTGATCTTTTCATAACGATCTTCTTTATAACCGTTGACATCGATCAAAACGCCGACGCGTTTTTTGAATTCGGCACTGGCGGCCGCTTTGACCAAACGATTGAATGACTGTAAAGACTTGCCGCCTTTTCCAATCATGATCCCGTTATTGGAAGTATCCACCGTGATGCGATAGAATCCATGATCATTTTCAATGGTCACCGTTCCATCCAGCTGCGCATTGTCGAAATATTGTTGAATGTAAGAAACTAGGAAGTTTTCCACATCTTTTTCGCAATATACTTCGATCTCTACGGATTTTCCAACGCCTAAGAATCCGCTTTTTTCTTCCACGATCGTATAGTGGAGTTCTTCTACCGACACACCTTTATCTTGTGCGGCTTTTTTTAAAGCTTCATCCAATGTTTTTTCTGTATAGTGTTTGAATTCCATCCTTGTTTCCTCCTCTTACGACGCTTTTTTCTGTTTTACGATCATAGCGTGTAAGAACACACTGAAGCACATTCTGGTCAAAGAAGAAACTAACCAGTAGAACGCCATGGCGATTGGCCACGAAATATAAAGAATGGCAATCAGACCAGTGGAGAAATACATTGTTGTATTCATACTGTTCATGGCACTGTTGTTGGTATCCAAATATTCTTTTTTCTTGACATGGTCGATCTTGTCTTGGCGTTTCTTTAAGATCTGCGGCATCTTCAAAGAAACCAAAGAACAAATGATCATCAAGACATAGATCACGATATACGCAATCTCAAGATGTTGGAAGCCATATAATGGAGTCTGAGACAAGCTGATTCCCATAAAGCTTCCCAATACCACACTGCTGGCACGTGTCATCGCATAATACACACCCATCATGATCGGCAGCTGGATCAAAGTGACCAAAAGCGTACCAAATGGATGAATGTCATATTTCTGATACAGTTTCTGCGTTTCCTGTGCCATCATCAAACGCGAATGATCATCGGTCTTTCCGGCATATTTATTTTGGATCCGCTGCATTTCCGGCTGGATCTCCTGCATACGCTGCGAAGACATCTGGGATTTCTTCGTAAATAAGAAGACAACTCCCTGAATCAAGATCGTTGTCAAAATGATTCCCCATCCGGCATCGGTGAAAGATGCGATAATATTGATCAGCTGTGCCAAAGGCCATACGATCAATCCGGTAAACCATCCGGAGGAGAAAGCTTCTCCAAACGTCATCGGCTCGATCGTGATCAAATCATCATCATCGTATTTCGCATATTCTTTTTTCAGATCCTTATCTTCAATATCCGTAACATTGACAAGATCTTTTCTGATCTCTACTTTTTCTGAAGAAATGATCTGATCGACTTTTAATTTTCCATCCGTTGCACGGGGACTGGAACAAGCCGTACATGTCAACAAGACAAACAGACAAAGAAATAAGATCTTCATCTTCCCTTTTAATAGATTGGCCATGTTTTACCTCTTCATTTTCTTTTCTATCCGAATTTTATTTGTCGCAAGTTCTTTTTCGTTTTGCGCAAAATCCTGCAGGTGATAGCGAGGACGAACAATGATGATCAGATCATACTCTTCTTTAAAATTAAAAAGATGATCGACCATGGAACGGACCTGTCGTTTTACTTTATTTCTACAAACGGCATTTCCGAGTTTTTTTCCTACACTGATCCCTACACGAGCATGTTCTTCTTTTCGTTTCTGATAATAACAAACGAAACTATTCGAAGCCACTGACTTCTTTTGTCCGATGATCGAAGAGAATTCATAATTTTTACAAACACGAAATGGCTTTTTCATGAAACCCTCCTATCAAGACAAAAAAATCACCAAGGTTGGTGATTTCTATGCGGATAGTACCTTTCTTCCCTTTGCTCTTCTACGAGCCAGTACGTTACGTCCACCAACGGTTGCCATACGAGCACGGAAACCATGAGTTTTCTGGTGTTTTCTCTTACTTGGCTGATATGTTCTCTTCATTTTTGAGTCACCCCACAGTCTTCAAATTTTCCTTGTTTTCAAATAAGATTGCTTGACAATTATAACAAGCCACTGTACCCAAGTCAACCAATTAATCGCTTGAATTTCGCTTTTTTAACATTTCATAGGCTTTTTGAGCCGGTTTAAAGAGCAGTTTGTTGACAGGCAGATCAAATTCTCCAATAAATTCATTGATTGTCGGTGCAAAATTATCTTTAAACTTTGTTAAACCATCATCTAAAGTTCCTTCCACTCCGCCCATATTGCTCCATTGACAACCTCTATCAAATGCCCACTGGAAATTTTCTACATATTCTTTATATTGCGGCATAAATTTTTTAAATCTTTCATCCATACCTGCATACAACATTTCACAAGTATTTCCATATTGAATACTTAAGATTCCCGCAATGGAGCTCATTTGATCCTGATTGCCCAATTCTTGAAGCATTTCATCAAATTCTTTGATATCTTTTTCTGAAGAAGCTAACTGCTCTTGTAGTTTATGAAGTTTCTTTTTCGCATTTTCCGGAGTATTTTCTATTTCTTTTTCAATTTCAGCTTTGCGGTTGTGTGCATTTTTTGAAAGTTCATATAAATTACATTGTGCTAAAAATATCACTCCGCCTTCAGGATACGCATTCAACAAGGTTTCAAAATACTCTTGATTTCGTAAGGCCACATTTTTACGTTTTTCCGTCAATTCAACCAATCGGCTGAAATCTTCTAATAATTCTTTTTGACCATTGATAATTTGAACATTTCGACGATCTGCATCTTTGATCAAACGTTTTGTATGTTTAGGAAGATTCTCTTTCCAATCTTGTTTGTAATAGACATTTGACTGAAAACGAGGCTGGATCGTATCCGATATCTTCATCGTAAATCCATGATGTACAGCACCTATTTCTTTAAATGTCTTTAGATATAATTCTGTATCTGGATATCTATTTTCATTATATTCTTTCGAAGAATAGTCATTCACATGAATGGCCGGATCAAATTTTATAAATAAACAATGTCTTTTTTTGGCGATTCTTTTTAACTCTGAAAAGTAATATTTTAATAAAGGTTTGTTCTTATAGTCCAAAATAGGTCCTCTAGGCAGATAGAACATCGTAAATCCCATTGGTAAAGATTTAATCAGTACAAGACCGGCTGCGACCAATTGGTGATTTTCATCATAAACACCCGTATGAAGATGATCCCAGTTCTTTTTGACATCGGCCCATTGATAACTTTGCAGAAGATTACAATAAGGATGATTTTCTACAAATGCGTTATATTCATCTTTTTGGATATTGATCTCAAAATGATAGATACTCATAGATCAAAGCCCCCTTTTTCCCTAGTATTGTATCAAACCCAAAATAAATCTCAATCTTTTTATCCCCAATTCTCTTTCAACCCAAAAATGGGGAAAACTTCAATAATTCCCCTTTCTTCGTTCTTTTATCCCCATTTTTTTCCTACTCTATTTTGATTTTTTGATTCTCTAAAATACAATTTTTCAAAACATTGTGGAAAAACTTTAAAATTCTCTATTTTATCGTGATATAAGAATAAAAAATCAAGAGGATATCTCGGAGTTTTCCCCATTCTTTTTCCCCACTTTCTCAAGTTTTCCACATAGGGGAAAACTTATGAATTTTCAATTGGGAAAACTGCTGTTTTTTCAGGGGATAAACCAAAGTTTTCCCCATTTTTTCCAAATCATCTTGACCCTTATAATTCCTAGATAATTCGTGTATAATACTTTTGCATAAGGAGGAGATATCAATGGAACCGCATGCTTATCCTGATCTTTGGCAACGGACCTTGTCATTGATTCAAAAATCACATTACTATGACAAAGAAACATTCGATTCCTGGATCTCAAAAACAGAACTTTTCAAGATTGATAATGGAACTGCTTATATCATCTATCCCACGATGATCACTTTAAATATTTTAAATACCAGCGAAGGGATCCAATTGATCCAGTCGACCTTACAAGAAATATTGAATGAAAGTGTATCCGTTCAATTTATTTCAAAACAAGATGCCAAAAAGCTGATTCCTGAAGTACAGCTGCAGACACGAACCGCCAATTTAATGAAGACGGACTTCAATGAGGACTATACGTTTGAAAATTTTATTGAAGGAAATTCCAATGCGGAAGCTTATGCCGCTTGTTTATCTTGTTGTACACAGAAAAATCATCTATTCAATCCCATTATGATCTATGGAAATTCGGGATTGGGAAAAACGCACTTGCTGCATGCGATCGGCAACTATTTAAAAAAGGAAAGACCGGAGGCAAAAGTCTTTTATTCTTACAGCGGTGATCTGGTCACGATTTTATTTGATGCGATGAAAGTCCGCAGCGTGCATGGAAACGCCGTTGAACTGGTCAAATCGCAGCTGGTTGAAAATGATTATTTTTTGATTGATGATATTCAAAATCTGCAATCTTCTTCCAGTCAGGAAGTATTTTTTACCGTTTATAATGAATTGATCCGCCGAAATGCGCAGATCGTCATCACTTCGGATACGCATCCTTCGGAATTAAAAAATCTTCCGAATCGTCTGGTTTCTCGCTTTTCATCGGGACTGGCCGTCAATATTGTGAAACCTGAATTTGATACCAGCAAGGCCATTTTGAAGAAAAAGCTGGAAGGCAATGAAGAAGCATGTCTGATCAATGAAGATGTTCTTGATTATCTGGCCAATAAATTCAGTAACGATGTTCGTAATCTGGAAGGCAGCTTGAATAAGTTGATCTTCAATGCGACCTTAGAAAATCCGGAAGTCATCGACTTGGATTTTGCCCAGCGGATCTTGATGAAAGAACCGATCGTTTCAGAAAAATCAGAATTAACGATCAAAAAGATCAAAAAAGCCGTTACGCGCTTTTATGGCTTGACTTACAGCGATATCGAGGGAAAATCACGGCAGAAGAAGCTGATGAATGCCCGCCAGGTATTTATCTATCTCAGCCGGGAACTGTTACATAAAGCTTATGTTTCAATTGGACAGGAATTAGGAAACCGGGATCACACAACGATTTCCAGTTCGTATGAAAGAGCGCAGATGTTGATCAAGACCGATCCGAATTTTAAAAAAGCCGTGGAAAAGATCAAAGCACTTTTGGAGAAAAATTAGTTTTCCTCCCTTTTCCACCATCAATCCCCATTTAAAAATCGAGGGGAAAGCACGATAATTCTTGCTTTTTGGGAAAAATTATCCCCAAATCCCCAGGTTGTTATTATTACTTAATAAAGAAATATATTATAAAAAGGAGTTGTCACTTATGCATTTTTCTATTGACCGTAAATTCTTTTACGAAAAATTGAGTCTCGTTTCTCGAGCTATCAGTTCTTTTAGTCCGATTCCGGCTTTATCTGGTATTTGTATCCAGGTCGATTCGGATCAGATTGTTTTGACCGGAAGTAATTCCAACATTTCGATTCGTACGACGATCTTATCGGGAGAGCTCAATCAATTACAGATCCACGAAACAGGTTCTATCGTGATAGAAGCAAAATATTTATTAGAGATCGTGCGTAAGCTGGACTGCACGATGATTGAGATCGAATGCATCGATCATTCTCTGGTTCGTTTATCCAGTGTCAACGGACAGTTCCAGCTCAATGGGATCCAGGCCCAGGAATATCCTTCCATTGATTTTTCGGCTCCCTCTTATTCGTTTACGATGAATGCCAAAGATCTAAAAGAATGTGTGGCCCAGACTTCTTTTGCCTGTTCCGATAAAGATCAAAGACCGGTTTTGACCGGTGTGAATTTCCATGCCCGTCAGGGTACGTTATACTGCAGTGCGACCGATTCTTATCGACTGGCACGAAAAGTGATCTCTTTTGAAAACCTGCATGATTTCAATATTACGATTCCTTCCAAAAGTTTGACGGAAGTCACACGCAGTTTGGAAGAGGATGATATGAACATTCAGATCTTTGTCGATCATAAGAAAGCCCAGTTCTTGTTGGATAAGACGATCATTCAAACGCGTTTGATCGATGGAACTTTTCCGGATGTTGAACGCATTATTCCGAAAGAAAGTGTAGCGGTGATGGAAGTCAGTGCCGCAGAATTAGACAGCGTGATCGATCGTACGAACTTTATTCGAAATGAAAAGATCCATCAAATCAAATTAGAATGTACACCGGAAATTTGCCGCATCAAGACCAGCTCGATCGAAATTGGGAATTCCGATGAGATCTTGACAGATTGTACTTATACCGGACAAGATCTGACGTTATCCTGCAACGGAAGTTTTATGCTGGATGCCATCCGCGCTTTACATGGCGAGAAGGTCAAATTAGAATTTTCCGGTTATATGAAACCGATTCGTATTTCGAATCCGGAAGATCCTTCGATCTTGATGATCGTAGTTCCGATTCGCAGCTATGACTAAGCAATGGAACATGTTTTCTTCGGAAAATGTGTTCTTTTCTTTTGGGGCATAAGCAGTATAATAAGACGTTGGTGAGAGAATGATAAAACGAAAAAAGACCTATATCGAAGCTTTAAGGATCTTGGCAATCTTTCTGGTGCTTTTTCAACATGTCCCGGCGTTTGATTATTATCTTCAAGATACTTCCAACGTCATTGGACATTTGTTTTTTACATTGATTGCGAAGATCAATGTTCCTTTGTTTTTGATGATCTCCGGAAGTTTGTTGCTGAATCGAGAAGAAGGATATCGCGAGATCTTTCGCAAACGCATGATCAAGATCATCTTGGCTATTTTGATTTTTAATTTTTTGGTCTATTTGGCAGAGAATCAATTTGTGTTTGATCTGCAGGCTTATTGTCTGGGTGTTTTTGAAAACGGGATCGATCGCTCCTATTGGTATCTATATTCTTATTTAGGCTTTTTGGTCATGATGCCTTTACTTCATCGAATTGCGCAAAAGATGAAGCGAAGTGATTTTATTTTGATACTATTCATTCATTTTGTATTCTCTACGATCGAACCGCTTCTTCAATGGTTTGTTCCTACGTATCTAGGTCAAAGTTTTGAATTTACATGGGCCTTTCGGATTCCCTTCAGCACGATCAAAGAGATCTTTTATCCGCTGATGGGATATTATATCGATCGTAAGATCGACATTGAAAAAGTCCATGGGAAAACTTTGGCAGGGCTAAGTTGTCTTTCTTTGATAGGAATCTTGATCTCGATGTTCTTTACGATCTTGATTGGTCATCAAGAAGGATTCAGCGATGAATATCTGGAGCTTTTTGATTATGTCAGTGCTTTATCGGCCTTTATCTTGATCAAATCTTTCTTTATTCATTATGAAGATCAGATTCCTGCCTGGCTATCCAAAAATATCATCGTATTAGGATCTGTGACATATGGTGTCTATCTTTGGGATCCTTTCTTTCGAAAATTGTTCTTCAACAGTTTTGATCAAACTATGATTCCTTGGGTGGGAGGTTTTTTCTCCTCCGTTCTTTGGTGTATTTCCAGCTTTGTGATCTGCGGGATCCTGGTCCAGCTTCTCAAGCGAGTGCCAAAAGTGAAAAGTTTATTTTAAAGCGTTTCTTTTTCGTTAGGGATACAAATACCATTCATAAAATTAAAATTGTCGCATAGGGCTCATTTATGAGCCTTTTATTTTGATTTTAAGAGACAAAAAATACAGCATTTTTGAATGTTGGTCAAAAAGGTGGGATTGTGCTATAATTTAGGAGCGAAAAGAGGGTTGTTTATGGTCTTTGATTTAAAAGGAGAATACATTACTCTTCAGCAGTTATTAAAAGCATGCGACGTGATCGAAAGCGGTGGGCAGATCAAAGCATTTTTGATGAATGAAGAAATCTTGGTCAATGGTCAAAGAGAGACCCGACGAGGAAGAAAGCTTTACCGGGATGATGTCGTATCTTTTTATGATACAAGGATCTTAATTCGATGAACCTTTCTTTTTTGCGGCTACGAACTTTTCGAAATTATTCGGATCTGACTTGCCGATTTTCTTCGCAGGGGATCCATGTCCTGCATGGGAAAAATGCGCAAGGCAAGACGAATTTGATCGAAGCAATCTATTATTTAAGTCACTTACGCTCTTTTCGAACACAAAATCAAGCACACATGATCATGCATGATCAAAATTTCTTTCGCATAGATGCTCGTATTGAAACCATCCAGCGAAAAGAAGAATTGAAAGTTGTGCTGATGCCTGAAAAGAAACACTTGTATCGATGGAATGAACCGGTCAAAAAGTATTCTGATTTTATTGGAATCCTGAATGCCGTTTTATTTTGCCCCGATGATTTGATGCTTTTTTCGCAAAGTCCCAAAATGCGGCGGAGATTCATCGATATGGAATTGATCAAACTATCGCGTGTCTATACGTTCACATTGAATCGCTATCAAAAGCTTTTAAGACAGCGCAATGCGATCTTAAAAAGTGATCGGTTCGATCCCATTTTATTACAGACACTGACGAATCAGATGATCAAGGATCAAGTCGTGATCTTATCGCAAAGAGAACAGTATTTGAAAGAATTAATGGAAAAGACGCAGAAGTTTTATCATTTCTTCTCGAAGGGAAAAGAAGAAATTGATGCGAAGTATATCACTTTTGTACCAATGGATGAAAACTTGGAGGATTCTATTCGTCAGGCGTATCAAAAACACGAAAAACGCGACCGTTTGACGCATCAAACACAAATTGGGATTCATAAGGATGATATTGATTTTCATATGAATGGCATATCTGTAAAAGATATTGCCAGCCAGGGGCAAAAGCGCAGTTTGGTCTTATCCATGAAGCTGGCTCTTTGTCAGATCATTTATGAAAAACAAAAAGAATATCCGATTTTATTGCTGGATGATGTGTTTAGTGAATTGGACGATGCTCGTTCCCGGCAGCTGATCTCAATCTTGCCGGAATCCATGCAAGTCTTTATCAGTTCTACCGATAAACTGGATCGATCTTTATTTCAAAATAAAGAGGTTCGATATTATGAAATTATACAAGGTCATTGTAAGGAGGAAAGTCGATGAAAACAGAACAGGAACAACAAGTCATCGAATTTGAAGAGCTGGAAAATGAAGCGACCCATGTCGATCATTCCTATACAGCGGATGATATCCAAGTCTTAGAAGGACTGGAAGCCGTTCGTCTGCGTCCTGGGATGTATATTGGATCGACAAGTGCCAGAGGACTTCACCATCTGGTTTGGGAAATCGTAGATAATGGTATCGATGAAGCATTGGCTGGTTATGCGAATCAAATTGATGTAGTGATTGAAAAGGACAATGTGATCTCGGTTCGTGATAATGGTCGAGGAATGCCGGTCGGCATTCACGAAAAGACGGGAATCAGTGCCGTAGAAACGATCATGACCGTTCTGCATGCCGGTGGAAAATTTGGAGGCGGTGCCTATAAAGTTTCCGGTGGTCTGCATGGAGTGGGTGCCAGTGTTGTCAACGCGTTGAGCGAATGGCTGGAAGTCACTGTTTATCAAAATGGACAGGTTTACTTCATCCGTTTCGAAAATGGGGGACAGGCTACGGAACCATTGAAAGTCATCGGTCAAACGCAGGAAACAGGGACTTTGGTTCGTTTTAAGGCCGACCCGGAGATTTTTAAAGAAACTACGATCTATGATTTTGAAACATTGAATAAGCGTTTACGCCAGCTGGCCTTCTTAAATAAAGATATTCGTCTGACTTTGAAAGACGAGCGTGAAGAAGAAGGACAAAGCGTCAACTATAAATACGATGGCGGAATCATCGAATATGTTCAGTATTTAAATAAAGGGAAGAAGACTTTAGGTGATAAGGTCATCTATGTCGATGGTCTGCAAGATCAGATCTTGGCGGAAGTCGCATTGCAGTATAACGATGGATATCAAAGCAATATCTATTCTTTCTGCAACAATATCCATACGCAGGAAGGCGGATTCCATGAAGATGGTTTCCGTATGGCCTTAACGCGTGTGATCAATGCTTATGCTCGAGAAAATAATTTGATCAAAAAAGAAGAATCGTTATCGCAGGATGATGTAAAGGAAGGTCTGGTGGCCATCATTTCCATCAAACATCCGGATCCGCAGTATGAAGGACAGACAAAGACGAAATTAGGAAATAGTGAAGTTCGTAAGATCGTCTCCAATATTGCCGGAGAACAGATCAAGCGCTTCTTCTTGGAAAATCCGCAAGATGCCAAAGCTATCGTAGAAAAGGCCATCGTCGCTTCCAAAGCTCGTTTGGCAGCGAAAAAAGCCCGTGAGCTGACACGAAGAAAAAGTGCTTTGGATGGGATCAGTTCCCTTCCGGGGAAACTGACCGACTGTTCAAGTAAAGATGCCAGTGAATGCGAGATCTTTATTGTCGAGGGAGATTCGGCCGGAGGAAGTGCCAAACAAGGTCGAAATGCCAAGACACAGGCGATCCTTCCATTGCGAGGAAAGATCTTGAATGTTGAAAAAGCGCGTCAACATCGAATTTTTGAAAATCAGGAGATTCGTTCGATGATCACTGCCTTTGGATGCGGAATCCAGGATGAAGTCAATCTGGATAATCTTCGCTATCATAAGATTGTGATCATGACCGATGCCGATGTGGATGGCAGTCATATCTGTACCTTGATGTTGACATTCTTATATCGCTTCATGCGTCCGGTGATTGAAAATGGTTATGTCTATATTGCCCAGCCGCCTTTATATAAGGTTCAAAAAGGAAAAAAAGTCGCTTATGCCTATAAAGAACAAGAAATGGATAAGCTGCGTGAAGAATTCAAAGACGGCTATAAAGTCCAACGTTACAAAGGATTGGGTGAAATGGATGCCGAACAGCTTTGGGAAACAACTATGGATCCAGAACATCGTATCTTAAAACGTGTAACGATCGATGATGCGCTGGAGGCAGACAATGTATTCTCGATGTTGATGGGAGAAGATGTTGATCCTCGCCGTGAATTTATCCAAGAAAATGCGGTTTATGCGAATTTAGACTACTAGGAGGTTTCCATGGAAGAAGAAAAGAAAACTTACGATACGATCGAAGATGTTGAAATCTCCAAAGAGATGCGCGAAGCCTTTTTGGATTATTCGATGTCGGTCATCGTACAAAGAGCTTTGCCGGATGTCCGTGATGGAATGAAACCTGTCCATCGAAGAATCTTGCATGCGATGAATATGTTGGGAATCACCAGTGGGGTAGCGCACAAGAAGAGTGCCCGTATCGTTGGTGAAGTTATCGGTAAATACCATCCTCATGGGGATACCGCAGTCTATGATGCGATGGTTCGTATGGCCCAGGATTTCTCTTATCGTTATCCGTTAGTGGATGGACATGGAAACTTTGGTTCTTTGGATGGTGATGGCGCGGCTGCGATGCGTTATACCGAAGCGCGTATGTCCAAGATCTCAATGGAGATGATGCGGGATATCAATAAAGATACAGTTGATTTTATTCCGAACTATGATGGCGAAGAAAGTGAACCTGTCGTTTTACCGAGCCGTATACCAAACTTATTGATCAATGGATCGGTCGGAATCGCAGTAGGTATGGCTACAAACATTCCTCCGCATAATCTAGGAGAAACCATTCAGGCCATCTTTAAAATCATGGATGATCCGAATATCACGATTCCGGAATTGATGGAAGTGATCAAAGGACCGGATTTTCCAACGGGCGGTATCATCTTAGGTCGTAAAGGGATTCGCCAAGCATATGAAACGGGTCGAGGATCGATCTTGATTCGTTCAAAATATCGAATCGAAGAACTGGATAATGGAAAAAAGCGAATCATCTTCTATGAGATTCCTTATCAGGTCAATAAATTGAATCTGATCAAAAAAATGGCAGATCTGATTCGCGATAAAGAGATCCAAGGGGTTACATATCTGAATGATGAAAGTAACCGCGAAGGGATCCGTATCGTATTGGAATTGAAAAAAGATGTACAGGAAGAAGTGATTTTAAATCAATTGTTCCGTTTGACCCCATTACAGACCAGCTTTGGAATCAATATGTTGGCTTTGGAGGGCGGTCGTCCGAAACAGCTTTCTTTAAAAGAAATCTTGAATGATTATCTGGATCATCAAGTGGACGTGATCGTACGAAAAACGCAATTTGATCTTAAGAAAGCCAAAGACAGAGCACATATCTTAGAAGGTCTGCGGATTGCGATGGATCATATCGATGAAGTCATTCATTTGATTCGTTCCAGTAAAAAAGATGAAGCGGGGCTTGTCGAAGAACTTTGTGAAGCTTTTGGTCTCACTCAAATCCAAGCCAAAGCGATTTTGGCGATGCAGTTGCGAAGATTATCAGGATTGGAACGCGATAAGATCGAAAGTGAATATCAGGAGATCTTAAAAACGATTGCGGATCTGGAAGATATCTTGGCAAATCACGACCGTGTGCTGCAGATCATCCGCGACGATCTGACAGAAATCAATCAAAAATACGGTGATGAAAGAAAAACCGAAATCAGTGATGCTTCTTTCAATATGGAAGATGAAGATCTGATTCCGGTGGAAGAAAGTATCATCATGTTGACGGAATCGGGTTATATCAAACGTCAGCCGACGGATACGTATCATACGCAAAATCGCGGTGGACGCGGGATCAAATCGTTGACTTTGAATGAAGAAGATTCAATTGATACGATGATTTCGATGTCTACACATGATTGGTTGTTGTTGTTCACCAATAAAGGACGCGTTTATCGTATGAAAGGTTTCCATATTCCGGTTGCCTCCAGAAATGCAAAGGGGCTTCCTATTGTCAATTTATTGACGATGGAACCGGGAGAATCGGTAAAAACATTATTGCCGATCCCGAAGGAACACGATCACATTCAAACCTTATTGTTTGTGACCAAGAACGGAATTGCCAAAAGGACTTCCTTGTCTGAATTCGACAACATCAACCGCAATGGTAAGATTGCGATCAGCTTGAAAGAAAATGATGAATTGGCTTTCGTCAAGGCAACATCGGGACAAGATGAAATCTTGATTGCCGGATCCAACGGAAAGGCTGTTCATTTCATGGAAGATCAAATTCGTATCATGGGACGTACCGCATCCGGTGTCTTGGGATTCAATTGTGACGGCAGTGAAGTTATCGGAGTTTGTTTGTCCAGTGAAGGAAATACGATTCTTTCGATTTCTGAGAATGGATTTGGAAAACGAAGCAATCTTTCGGATTATCGATTGACTTCGCGTGGTAAAAAAGGAGTGACATCTTTAAATATCACAGAAAAAACGGGAAAACTTGTCAGTGTTCAGGCCGTAAATGGGGATGAAGACGCGATGATCGTTTCCAGTGTGGGCATCATGATCCGTATCTCTTTACAAAGTGTAGGCGTCTATGGACGAAATACACAAGGCATCAAACTGATCAATCTGACAGAAGATTCCAAAGTCACAAAAGTAACTTTGGTTGATCATCAGGAAGAAGAATCCGAAGAAGATAAAACCGAATAAAGAATCAATAAGGCACTTGTTCAAAGAAGAATAAGTGCCTTATAAGTTTATCGTGTATTTGCGGTGGGTGTGTTTCATACCAAGATTTTCATAGAATTTATGAGTTTGAAGCCGTTTATTATTGCAGTCAAGTTCTAAAAGAACACAATCTTTTTCTTGAGCGAATTCTTTTATATATTCAAAAAGCTGGGTTCCAATTTGCTGATTTCGAACATTTGGATCTACACAAAGTTCAACAATCTCTGCCACTTTTCCGCTATGATGAAGTTGTGATTCGATTCGAAGATCTGCATATCCTAATATTTGATTCTTTTCTTCATAAACAAAAACATCATGCGTTTTCAAAATTTCTGGAAAAATAGATTGGATTTGAAGATAATCCAAAGAAGTGTCTTCCAAAATACAAATCAATCGGTAAACAGAATTGATGTCGGAAGGGGTCATTTTACGAATCATAATGCATTCCTCTTTTCATATGAATAATCCTATATTATATTTGACGAATTATTTGCAGAAAAAACAAAAGAATGGTATAAATGTATCATAAAACGTTGAGAAGGAAAAGTACATAAACTTCTTATGGCAGAGACGATATGGCTGGTGAAAATATCGATAAGATTTTATGGAATAGCCCCTTCAAGTGAATCGATGAAATCAGTAGTTGATTCCGGTACATACCGTTATCATGTCAAGAGATCTTATTTGATAAGATAAGAAGGGTGGCAACGCGAGACATCGTCCCTTTGTGGTACATGTCTCTTTTTTAGTGGACAAAAAGGAGGAAACAACAATGTTAGATATTAAATTTGTCCGTGAAAATCCAGATTTGGTCAAAGAAAACATTCGTAAGAAATTTCAAGATTCAAAGATTCCTTTAGTCAATGAAGTGTTACAGGAAGACAAAGAACTTCGTCAGACACAACAACATGCCGATGATCTTAGAAGTCAGCGTAAATCGATTTCTAAACAGATCGGTGCTTTGATGGGACAAGGAAAAAAAGAAGAAGCCGAAGAAGTGAAACAAAAGGTTGCTTCGATTGCACAGGAATTAGAAGCTTTGGAACAAAAAGAAGATCAGCTTCGTGAATCGGTCAAAGAAAAAATGATGATGATTCCCAATATGATCGATGACAGTGTTCCCATTGGAAAAGACGATTCAGAAAATGTGGAATTGGAAAAATTCGGAGAACCCGTTGTTCCAGATTTTGAAATCCCCTATCATACTGAGATCATGGAAAAACTGAGCGGTATCGATCTTGACAGTGCCCGAAAAGTTGCGGGGAACGGATTCTATTATTTAATGGGAGACATTGCCCGTTTACATTCGGCAATCTTATCATATGCCCGTGACTTTATGATCAATAAAGGATTTACGTATTGTATCCCTCCGTATATGATTCGTTCTGCTGTCGTGGATGGCGTAATGAGTTTTGCGGAAATGGAAGGTATGATGTATAAAATTGAAGGAGAAGATCTGTATTTGATTGGAACGAGCGAACATTCCATGATTGGCAAGTTCATCGATACGATCTTAGATGAAAAAGATCTTCCTTATACTTATACTTCATTCTCTCCATGTTTCCGTAAAGAAAAAGGAGCTCATGGTATTGAAGAACGTGGTGTCTATCGTATTCATCAATTTGAAAAACAAGAAATGATCGTTGTCTGCAAGCCGGAAGAAAGTATGGAATGGTTCAAAAAACTGTATATGAATACAGTAGAATTCTTCCGTTCTTTAGATGTTCCTGTTCGTACATTGGAATGTTGTTCAGGAGATCTGGCGGATCTGAAATGTAAATCCGTTGATGTAGAGGCGTGGTCCCCTCGTCAGAAAAAATATTTCGAAGTGGGAAGCTGTTCGAACTTGACCGATGCCCAGGCAAGACGTCTGCGTATCCGTGTCAAAGATGAAAATGGAAATAAATATTTTGCCCATACATTGAACAACACATGTGTGGCTCCCCCACGTATGTTGATTGCCTTCTTGGAAAACAACCTTCAGGCCGATGGATCGGTATTGATCCCGGAAGCTTTACAGCCTTATATGGGTGGTAAAAAGAAATTAGGATAAAGAAATTTTGGACTCGATTCTTTGAATTGAGTCTTTTTTTTGAAAGAAATAAAAGGATTGAAAACCAAATTTCATATGATATAATGAGAAAGCTACTACAATGATGTCAAATGAATCAGGTCAGGTCGGGAACGAAGCAGCCTTAAGTTTGCTCCATCATGTGTAGTAGTTTTTTTTTGTGGTAAAATAAATCTATGAATTCAGATGCGTATTGGATGAAAAAAGCACTTGCCCAAGCACAATTGGCGGCATCGAAAGATGAAGTGCCCATTGGCTGTGTGATTGTATATAAGGATAAGATTCTTTCCCGTGCCTATAATCAACGGGAAAAGAAGCAATCTTCCCTGGCCCACGCCGAGATCTTGGCTATTGAAAAAGCGTGTAAGAAACTGGGGTCGTGGAGACTGGAAGACTGTACCCTCTATGTCACATTGGAACCTTGTCCGATGTGTACCGGTGCAATTATTCAATCCCGCATTCCAAGAGTTGTCTTTGGGGCCTATGATCCTAAAGGGGGCTGTATGGGATCGTGTACGAATTT